>CADBOV010000129.1 GCA_902796385.1 uncultured Lachnospiraceae bacterium | reverse complement strand
TCGTCAGCACCCATCATCATCCGCTTTCCGTTTCCACCCTGATCCGGCATCTGTCCGCCTGTAGGCGGCTGCATTCCTTCCGGCATCTCACCGTCTGTAGGCGGCTGCATTCCTTCCGGCATCTGTCCGTCTGTGGGCGGCTGCATTCCTTCCGGCATCTGCCCGTCTTCTGACGGCTGGTAGTCACCGGCTGCCTCGTCACCCTTCCGGGTACCCCGGACGTCCTTGCTGTCCTCACTGCCCTGAGTATCCTTGGTAAGTTTTTCATCCTTTTGACCGGATGTATCATTACTTCCGCCGGCTGCATTGATTCCGTCATCCGATGCGATCACATCAATGTCGCCACCGTCGATCGTAACCGTATATCCCTCCAGGCCTTCTTCGCTCTTCGTTACCCGGATGGTCCCGTCCTTGATGATCAGGTCCGTCTCTGCATGGATCCCGTCATCACCGGAGCTGATGGTGAAGGTTCCGTCTTCGATATAGACATAGCCTTTTCCGTCTTCATCTCCGTTACTTGTATGCAGGCCGTCATCTCCTGCCGTAACATCAAAGGTTCCCGTTTTGATCCGGATCGAATCATTTGCATCAAAGCCCTTGGAAGCCGCCTTGATCTGATAAGTTCCTCCGGTCACCTTCAGGTCGTCCTTTGCCACAATGGCATGCTTATATTTTGCTTCCACGGAAAGCTTACCGTTTCCGTTAAAGCAGATATCATCCTTCGCAAAGATCACGCCGTCCACGGAAGACTCCGAATCCTCATTCGTATATTCCACTCCCGTATCCGCCAGCTTATTCTCGGTTCCGTCCGCCAGTGTAACGAAAACCTTATCCGCATTTTTCACATAAATGCAGGCGCTGTCATTATTTGTCATATCCGCGCCGGAAAGCACGATCTGCACCTTTTCGTCATCCCCTGCATCCACAAGAAGCTGGCCGTCGGACAATGTTCCCGAAACGATGTAAACACCGGCCTGCTTAATGGTAGCTGTCGGCGAACCGTCAGCCGCTTTTCCCACCTCGGCGCCGGATCCGCTTACTTCAATGGAGGTTCCGGACAGCTTGATGGTTTCCGCTTTGGATGCATCATAGGATGGATCCAGATCCCGCTCCGTAAAATATTCAACATCCTTCTTATCCTGTGTATCCTTCTCTTCTCCGGAATCATCCGAAGATTTCTTCTTTGAAGACTTCTTCCCGGATCCGTCCGAATCAGACGAAACAACGGTCGCTGAAGTTTTCTTCAGCCCGGCAGCGGATGCGGTCGAAGAGTCCGACCCGGACCCGCAGCCGGTCAGAAGTCCGGTAAGCATACCGGTTGTAAGGAGGGTTGCTATGAGCTTTATTTTTTTCTTTTGAATTGCCGTATTGATTCTGTTATTTATTCTCATTCTGATACCCCTTTCCGGAGTCACGACACATTTATAATAGATTCCTGTCATTTCATCCCGATCATTCATCTTTATAACTCATCCATTGCCGTAACCGGTCTTGCCAGGCTGATCTCCAGGTTTCCGTTTCCGGCACGGAGCTCATCCATCATTTCCTTTACGGAAATCCCCGCTTTCGTGACTACATGGTAGCTGATCTTATAAAGACTTCCCATATTTGCCGTCTTAACTTCCTCTACCGTATACCGGTCCAGATACTTACGGAAGATCGAATCAAACTTTCCTTCAAAATCCAGATTCTCCGGAACCGTGATCTTCAGGATCCGCTCCTGTTTGGAGCTTTCCCCGATTCCCGTGAGATTCAGGATCAGCATGAGCACGGAGATCACAACCGTGAAGATTGCCGCGATCCCGATGTAACCCATACCGGTGGCAAGTCCGACTGCCATAGCCTGGAAGATACAGGCAATCTCCTGGCCACGGCCCGGAGCGGAACGGAAGCGGACCAGGCTGAATGCACCTGCAACCGCCACGCCGGCTCCGAGATTGCCGTTGACCAGCATGATCACCATCTGAACCGCTGCCGGAAGAACCGCCAGTGTGATCAGCAGGCTTTTGGAACAACGATTTTTTATATTATACAGGAGGGCTATCACCAAACCCAGCAGGATTGAACTGCCGGTGGCGATAAAAAAATCGGTTCCCGTTAATGTGGTTGATGTAAAAATCGAATTAAAAATATTATTGCTAAGCATAATCGTTCACCCCTTTCAATTCCCGATCATCTCATATACATCCAGTTCTTCTTCTCAATCGTTTCATATATACAGCTTGTCTGCCCGATCGTTTCAGGCATATATAACTCTTCTCTTTCTTTCCGGATGCGATGCTTCCGCAGCCGGTTCGTAAACATCCGCACGGGCAAGGCTTCGCATCAGAAATGTCTGATATCCTCTGCCGTATTTTGAGAAGGAAACCGGAAAGATTCCCAGTTCACTGAACATTCTTGCCAACTCGATCGGAAATGCATTTGCTATCTTCACTTCCATCAGTCTCTGTCCCGGCTTCAGAAGGTCTTCCCCCTTTGCGCCTACCCGAAGGTCCAGCCTGTCGGTTCTCCACCGGATCTCCCGGTCAAATGTGATCCGCAGCTCCGGATCCCCGATCCCTGCCATTGCAATCCTCTTATAGGAGATCGCCATAGCCGGCTTTAATCCCCGGTAGCCGGTCCGGAATGCTTCGATCTCGGATTTGATCTGTGAATCCCGGATCTGATCCTCTGTTCCTTCCAGATACGCTTTTGAGTTCATATACGGTGCATCGATCCGCCGCTTATATACCACACCCTGATATTTCTTCTTGATCTCGATAAATGATGTGGAATCCTCCTTCGGTGTTCCGTAGGTTCTGAGCCGAAGCTTCTCTTTATAAACCGGCTTCTCCAGCGATGCACGGATCAGGGAAAAATCAGGTGTATCATAATAAATGTTCAGGATATCCGTTTCCCCGTACTGATCGATCGCCGCGATCTTTTCCAGCCGCTTCATCAGTTCTTCGTACTGATCCGCATCCACCAGATATTTAATTTCCATTCTTTTAAATACATCCTGGAATCCGTTCATATATCTCACATCCTCTCATAAAAAAGGAACTGTTTTCCCTGTCGTTGATGTAATAATATATCCCAAATCTGAAAGAAAACTGAAAAAACCTGAAAAAAATAAAACAATCGAAAAAAAAGAACAAGAGGAGTTTTATCCTCTTGTCCGTCGAAGCGAAAGTAATGAAATGATAAGCGAACACCCCATACCGATCAGGGAAAGATTCGATACGATCCATTCCGGTATTCCGAGGCCGGTCAGCTGTCCGGAGAGGAACGTCCCCGCCAGTCCGAAGCATCCGCCTGCGATCGTTGCCGCAAGCCATACCCCCTTCCGGATCTCTCTTTTCT
>CADBOV010000128.1 GCA_902796385.1 uncultured Lachnospiraceae bacterium | reverse complement strand
CCTTCATGATCCGCAGTGACGTCGTGACAGGTGTCATGAGCTTCGATGAGATGGAGTCCATGATGTATAAGATTGAAGGAGAGGATCTCTATCTGATCGGCACCAGCGAGCATTCCATGATCGGACGTTTTAAAGACGCGATCATCGAGGAATCCTCCCTGCCCCTGACTCTTACCAGCTATTCCCCCTGTTTCCGTAAGGAAAAAGGTGCACATGGTATCGAAGAGAAGGGTATCTACCGGATCCATCAGTTTGAGAAGCAGGAAATGATCGTTATCTGCAAACCGGAAGAGTCCATGGACTGGTTCCATAAAATGTACAACTACACCGTGGAGCTGTTCCGCACTCTGGACATTCCCGTACGTACACTGGAATGCTGCTCCGGTGATCTTGCAGATCTGAAGGTAAAATCCATCGATGTGGAAGCATGGTCTCCGCGTCAGAAGAAATATTTTGAGGTAGGCAGCTGCTCCAACCTGGGAGATGCTCAGGCCCGCCGCCTCATGATCCGTGTGAAGGGTGAAGACAAGAAGAAATATCTGGCTCACACCCTGAACAATACCGTTGTTGCTCCGCCGCGTATGCTCATTGCATTCCTGGAAAACAACCTGAATGAAGACGGTTCTGTCCGGATTCCGGAAGTCCTTCGTCCTTACATGGGAGGCATTTCCCTGATCCAGCCAAAACAGTAATTCGGAGAAACACATGCACCAGTATTTACGAACGATCGGTTTCAGTAAAATAAAATCCCTTCATCAGATGGACCGCCTTCATAAGGAGATCCAGAGAAATCCTGACCGCAGAAATGTAGTCAGCCATTCCCTGAGCCATTCCCTGGTCCAGTTTGATAAAGAATATTATCCCGGCGGCATCGGAATTTCCATGATCGGAGAATCCGATGCTGAAGGTGATTTTCAGTTTGAGCATAGTTTTCCCTATGTCATTCCGGGAGACTATCCCTATGTGGATGAGGTCCAGATTGATAAAATATCGGACCGGGCCGGTTACTACGGGCTGATCGACAACATCAATCTCTCCGTTATCTTCTTTATTCAAAATACCGCAGCTGTTACCGGTATGTTCTGGAAGGGCGCTATCCCGGGTACATTTTCCGTTCGTATTTCCGGACTTTCCCTTTCTGCCTCGATCCTTCTTCCCCTACAGAAATCAGATTCTGATATTCTTTATGAATCGGAAAAACGCAGGGACGAACTGCGAAAGATCCGCAGTGCAAGACACGGAAATCAGAAACTGATCGAGAAAATGATGATGGATGAAATGGATGTCCGTGACACACTGGATCATCGCGCCATCACGGAAGATGTGCTTTCAATCGTGGACAGCAGTATGATTCCCTACAGTCTGCAGTGTGATACCTATGATATCATCGGTACGATCCTTACGGTAAAGGAAATTGAAAACAGCCAGACCAGAGAACAGATCTATCTTATGGATGTGGCATGCCTTTACTATGTGATCCGGATTGCCGTAAACAAACAGGATCTTGTTGGTGAACCGATGCCCGGACGTCGTTTTCGCGGAGTAACCTGGCTTCAGGGAACTGTATCCCTTGACAGTATATTTTAATTTCGCTACAATTAATTCGTCCGGTTAATTAATTGGTTAATTAATTCGTTCTCGTAGTTTAACGGATAAAACAAGCGCCTCCTAAGCGCTAGCTCCGGGTTCGATTCCCGGCGGGAACATTTCTAAAATGTTTTTTCTTTCGTATCGGAATAAAACACATTTCAAGATTGATGAATACTAAGGAGGATTCCATATGAAATCAGACATAATCCATGTTACAAGCAAAGGTGAAGGAATGAATGAAGCATTAAAGCAGGCTGATGCTACCTCAGCATTTTTATTCCTGGAGAAAAAACCGGCCATGCATCTTCGCCTCTTAACCGAAGAAATGATGAGTCTGATCACCGCCATGACCGGTGAAAAAGAAGCAGACTTCTGGATTGAAGAAAAAGATGGAGTTATATCCCTTCACCTGAAGACCATTACCATCATGAATTCCGAGAAGCGCAGCCAGCTTCTTTCCGCATCCACATCCGGTAAGAACGTTGCTGCAAAGGGTGTTCTCGGAAAGATCCGTGACCTGCTGGAGCGTACACTTGAGCCGGCAGATTCGTCCATCACAAATTATTATCCGTCCGGATGGATCTATGGAAATACGGATCCGTATGTTACAACTACCATGGTTAATTCAGAGATCTGGTCCTTCAACCAGTACCGTGATTCCATTGCTGAGAATCCGGAAGCAGAAGAGTGGGACGAGCTGGAGAAATCCATCATCGGTAAGCTTGCAGATGAAGTAAAGATCAGTATCCTGGGTGATAAGGTTGAACTGACCATCTTCAAGTCATTCAAGAAATAAAACATAATATTTATCTTATAAAAAAAGAAGGACATTTTTGAAATGTCCCTCTTTTTTTGCTTTTCACTTTTTCAGCAGTTGTTCTGTTACATTTAACCCTGCTTATTCTTCTGTCTCGTATTTTCCGCTTTCATATTTCTGGTTGTAATTATCCTTCTTCTTCAGATATACAACAACCTTACGATAGGGTTCTTCTCCCTCACTTCTTGTAGCAACAAACTTATCATTCTGAAGTGTGGAGTGGATGATCCGTCTTTCATACGGATTCATCGGCTCTAATGTAAAGGAACGTCTGGATCTCTTTACCTTGAATGCGATGTTCTTTGCAAGGTTCTCAAGTGTTTCTTTTCTTCTTGCACGATAATTCTCGGTATCCAGCTTCACACGGATGTACTTATCCTTGCTCTTCTTATTTACATAGAGGCTGATAAGGTACTGTAATGCATCCAGTGTCTGTCCTCTCTTACCGATCAGGACTCCCATATCCGGACCTTCTACATCGATGCAGAGCGCATCTTCTGTTTCATCCATCTGAACGGATACGGTTGCTTCCATTTCCATTGCTGCAAAAAGCTTGTTCAGATATGCCTTTGTATCCTCGATCAAATCTCCTGTATCAACCGGATCCGTATTGACCGGCTCCTTTACAGCTGCTTCCTTTACTGTTTCTTTTACTGTTTCCTTTACGGATTCAGCAGCAGTTTCTGTCTGACCGGCAGCATTTTCCTTTACTCTTGCCTTGATAATGGCCTGCTTTGCACCGATTCCGAGGAATCCCGAACTTCCTTTTTCTATGATTTCCGTTTCAAGGTCTGCGGTTACAACACCGAACGCTCTGGCAGCATCGATTTCCGCATCCTCTACTGTCTTTGCACGAAATTCTTTAAATTCCATTTCGAACTCCTTAATTCTTATCATTCTTCTGATAATAGTCCCGAAGCGCATTTGCCTTTGAAGCGATACTTCCGGGTTTGTACTTTACATCTTTCTTTTCATCAGCCTCGTTCTTATATGAAGTTGCTGATGTATAGCTCTTTAATCTGGCTCCGCCGTAATTTCTCATTCCGGCAGACTCCTGAGCCTTCTTTTCACTTTCATTCTGTCCTGTAGCAGCTTCCTGCATACGCTCGATGAAACCTTTTTTCTCTTGTCCGCCGTTTCTTGCCTTTTTCCTCTCTGCTTTTCGTTCCGCCTTTAGTCGGGCCTTTTCCGTAATGGCATCCATATCCGCATGGTTGTAGTAGTAGTTTGTTGCCAGTGTGATCACTACGCTGACAGCTGCACTGACTGCCCAGTAAAGACCGAGACCTGCAGGTACGCTGATTGTTACGAAGAAAGACATAACCGGCATGATCAGCATAAACTTCCGCATGGATTTCATCTGCTGATCCTGCTGTGCGTCACCTGTGGACTGCATCGGAGCAACCTTCATACTAAGGAACTGGAACGCAAATGCTGCGATCGGGATGAGAAGAGCTGCTGTAAATGCCCAGCCCGGTGCTTCAGATAAGTTGATTCCGAACAGGAAATGGTTTGACTGCTCGATGGAATCTCTGCAATCACTGATTTTCTGTACAACCAACGAATTGGAACTGAAGGCTGCCGACAGTTTATCCATTGCGTCATTTCCGCACTTTGCAAGCACGTCAATGATACTGTTGATTGCTGTCTGACCCGCATTCGAATCAATATTTGTTGAAGTTGTAAACTGTGCAACTGCTACTCTTGATGCAAGACCGTTCTCTTTAATGAAGGTAACCATTTTTTCATAGGCACCTTCTGTTCCGAAAATAGCCTCTGCAATCGGCATATACATTGCCTTGATCTTATCAACATAAGCAGGAATATTCTGAACAACGCTATAAAGGGAAAGGAAGATTGGAAGCTGGATGATAGCGGTCAGACAACCTGCACTCATCTTGATTCCGTACTTTTTCTGCAGGGCACTGGTTTCTTTCTGTTTTGCAAGAATAGAAGCCTGGTCCTTCTTTCCTTTATATTTTTTTGTGATCTTTAAAAACTCAGGCTTTAAATGTGCCTGGATCTTGGAAGACCTGGTTGTCCGAATCGACAGAGGAAACATAAGGAGACGGATCAGAATCGTGAATACTATGATCGAAAGACCGATGGATACTACACCCATACTGCTAAACAGATTATAGATTCCGTTCATGATCCATCCAAGCAGTTTAGCAAGGTTTCCCAATAAAAAACCGCTTTTTTGTGTTAATATCATTTTTTTCTCCTTTAGGGAACAGGATCATACCCACCCTTACCAAATGGATTGCATCTTAGAATTCTCCAGATCGTCAGTCCTGTGGCTTTAAAAAATCCATATTTCTCATATGCCTGAAGAGCATATTCCGAACAGGTAGGGTAGAAGATACAAGTTCCGTGTCCTTTTAAACCGGACACATGTTTTCTGTAGAATCTGATCAGATGAATCATTATCTTTTTCATATCTGGACCTGAACTTTCATTTTTCCTTCCCGGAGGAAAGAATTCCATGATGTCTGCATAAATGCAGAAAGGCACTCTCTATTTCCTGAAAGGACCTTCCCTTTGCTGCGGCTCTTGCCACAACAACCATATCATAACCTGTTACGATATCTTCTTTATGCAATCTGTAGCTTTCTCTGATCAAACGTGTGATTCTGTGTCTTACGACACTGTTTCCAACCTTTTTACTTACAGAGATTCCGATTCTACTGCATGCTGTCAGGTTCTCGGCAACATACATCACTAAAAACTTATTGGCATACGATTCTTTATGGTTATACACCCTGCCATACTCTCTGTAATTTTTCAGTGAATTGATATTTTTCACTTTTCCCTCACTAAGCTGAAAGAACTTTTCTTCCCTTAGCTCTTCTGGAAGCTAAGACCTTACGTCCGTTTGTCGTGCTCATTCTCTTGCGGAATCCATGAACCTTTGCTCTGGATCTCTTCTTCGGCTGAAATGTCATCTTCATAGTTTTGTCTCCTTTCCTGATATTTTTGATGCCGGGGCCGGACGAAGTCCTGTCCCATGCATGCCATTCCCCCTTTATATAGAGGGAAAACCTACAATATTCTATTAAAAACTGTAATAAAAGTCAAGTAAAACGTGGCTTTTTTATCAAACAGAATATTTTTTAGTTGACGTAATTATCCACAAATTGTTTTTAATCTGTTGATAACTTATATATATCCTGTTGATAGTATTTTTATATATCAAAAAAATCACACATTTATTTGCGTTTTTGAGCCTTCAAATTATCGACAAAGTATTTTTTCCATTTTACATAACTTAAACGGCTGAAAAAGGCAGAAATCCTTGTTATTTGCCCCGTTTTGGTGTATAGTATTACTGTATGTTTTTATGCTCATATGCGGCAAAAAGGATGGTATGTTACTGAAATGGAACAGTTGATAAACGAAAAGTGGGAATCTATATTAAATCTTCTTCAAACCCAGTATGACATATCCAGGGTTATCATCGATACCTGGATCCGTGATCTTAAGATTTATGAAGTAAAGGATAAGGTTGTATATTTCTATGTACCGGAAGACAGAGGGGCACATGGTGTCAGCTATCTGTACAGAAAGGGATATAACAGCTTCTTACTTTCTTCCATTCGTGAAATCTTAAATGATTCCGATATTGAAATCGTAATTGATGAAAAATCTTCCTATATAAATAGGAAGGTTTCAGAAAATCAGGAACCAGGCCAGAAGGAAAATCTTCCTTACAGCCCGGCTTATTATGATGCGATCAAGAAGAGTAATCTGAATCATAAATATACATTTGAGAACTTTATCGTTGGAGACGGAAATAAACATGCATTTGCAACCTGTGTTGCAGTTGCGGATGAACCCTGTCAGGATAATTTCAATCCTCTTTTCCTTTACGGAGGATCCGGTCTGGGAAAAACACATCTGATCCAGTCCATTGCGCATTACATTTTGCAGCATAATCCGGATACCAGTGTTCTGTATGTAACATCCGAGGTTTTCACAAACGATATCATTTCTTCCATTCAGAATAATAAAATGGATGAATTCCGGGAAAAATACCGTCAGGTTGATGTTCTTATCATCGATGATATCCAGGAGATCATCGGAAGAGAGCGGACGCAGCAGGAATTCTTCAATACATTTAACTTCATGTATGAAGCAGGAAAGCAGATCATCATTTCATCTGACCGTCCTCCGAAGGAGATCAAATCCCTGGATGAACGGCTCAGATCCAGATTTGAATGGGGTGTTCCCATTGACATCCATGCGCCTGATTATGAAACACGTATGGCTATCCTTAAAAATAAAGCCGAGCTTGCAGGAATGTCCAATATTCCGGAAGATGTCTTCAAATACATTGCCGAGAATATCGTATCCAATGTACGTGAGCTGGAGGGTGCACTGAATAAGATCCGCATTTATTCCAAGCTTTCACATGATACCATCGATGTGGATATGGCAAAGGATATGCTGAAGGACCTGGTTTCCAAGGATACAAACATAGCCATTACGCCGGAAATCATCCTGAATATCGTATCCGAGCATATGAAGGTATCCATCGATGATATCAAGTCCAAGAAGAGGAGCGCTGATATAGCCATTGCCCGTCAGCTTGTCATGTATCTTTCCAGAAACCTGACAGATAAGAGCCTTCAGGCAATCGGAGATACGGTCGGCGGTAAAGATCATTCCACCGTTTACAGCGGTATTACCAGAATCAGCGAGAAACTGGAGGAGGATCCTCAGTTCAGCGCCATGGTAAATGTGATCAAAAAGAAGATAAATCCGAATGAAGGAATCTGACAAATAATAAACAGATTGTTGATAAATACATGTTTATAATCTTTTCGTAACAGGAAATGGAATCCGGATCCTGTGAATGCATCTGAAGAAAGAATTTGTTTTACCAACATTTTCATGGATTTATCAAAGGACAACGAAAGAAAAAAGAGAATGATTATAAACGTCATTTTCCCTTATAAAATAAGGCTTCAGGACACTTTTCAACATATCAACAGCACTTATTACTAATACTACTGAAATAATTATATTATATATAAGGCCGGTAAGGCAGGAAGGAACAAAACGGGATATGAGAATCAAATGTAAAAAAAGTTCGCTTACAGCAGGTATCAATATTGTTTCAAAGGCGGTTTCTACAAAAACCACAATGCCTATTTTGGAATGTATTCTTTTAAAGGCTGAAGGAGGAGTTCTTCGTCTTACCGCAAATAATCTGGAACTGGGAATCGAAACAGTTGTAGAGGCTACGATCCTTGAGGAAGGTCAGGTTGCTCTGGAAGCAAAGCTTTTCTCAGACATTATCCGGAAGCTGCCGGACAGCGAGATTGATCTGGAGAATAGTTCAGATATCCGTGTGGAGATCAAATGTGAAAAATCAAAATTCACGATTCCCTGCAGAAGCGGAGATGAATTCTCACTTCTTCCGGATATCGAAAAGGAGAAGAGTATTCAGATATCCCAGTTTGCTCTTCGTGATATCATCCGTCAGACCATCTTCTCCATCTCCGATAACGAGAATACCAAGATGATGACAGGTGAATCCTTTGAGGTTGTTGATAATCAGCTGATCGTTATTTCTCTGGATGGACATCGTATTTCCAGAAGAAAAATAGACCTGAAGGGAGATAATCCGGAAGTAAAGGTTGTTGTTCCCGGAAAGACTCTGCAGGAACTCAGCAAGATCATAACAGGTGATACGGAGGATATGGTGGATATCTTCTTCTCCGACCGTCACATGCTGTTCGAATTTGAGGATACCAGGGTTGTCAGCCGTCTGATCGAGGGTGAGTATTTCAAGATTGCAAGCATGATGACCATGGGTCACAATGTTGCGGTTAAGGCAAACAAGAGAGATCTGATGGGATGTATCGACCGTGCAAGTCTTCTGATCCAGGAGACAGATAAGAAGCCCATCATCGTAAGCGTAAAGAATGATAACAATCTTTATGTTCGTCTGGATACAAATATGGGTTCCATGAAGGAAGAGATGGAAATCCAGAAAGAGGGAGAAGAGATCATCATCGGTTTCAATCCCAAGTTCCTTATGGATGCCCTTCGTGTTATCGATGATGACGAAGTAAGCATTTATATGACGGATTCCAAGAATCCGTGCATGATCAAGGATGAGAATGAGAGCTATGTTTATATCATCCTTCCGATCAGCATCAATACAAATGCGTATGCGTAACATTTAGAAAAACAGGAAGAAAAATATGGAAAGCATACATTTAAGAGATGAATATATCAAACTCGGACAGGCCCTGAAGCTGGCAGGTCTTGTGGATTCCGGAATCATGGCAAAGGAAGTGATCCAGGACGGCCAGGTTCAGGTAAACGGCGAGACGGATACAAGACGGGGAAGAAAGCTGTACGCGGGAGATACATTTTCCTATCAGGGAAAAACAGTTCAGGTAGAGGCATAATGTATATTGAATCCATAGCCTTAAATAATTTCAGAAATTATGAGAGTATGGAACTCGGTTTCAGCGACCGGATCAATATCCTGTACGGTGATAATGCGCAGGGAAAGACAAATATTCTTGAAGCGGCTTACGTGGGAGCAACCACGCAGTCTCACAGGATGGCGCGGGATAAGAATATGATCCGGTTCGGGGAAGAAGAAGCTCACATACGGCTGAACATAAAAAAAAGGGAAGTGGGTCACAGGATCGATATGCATCTTCGGAAGAATAAACCGAAGGTGGTTTCCATTGACGGCCTGCCGATCCGGAAAACATCAGAGCTTTTCGGTCTGATCAACATTATCTTTTTTTCGCCGGAGGATCTGTCCATCATCAAGGAGGGACCGTCGGAAAGAAGACGTTTCATGGATATGGAGCTTTGTCAGCTGAGCCGGATCTATTACAGTAATCTGGCGAATTATAACAAGGTTCTGAACCAGAGAAATAATTTGCTGAAGAGCATTGCATTTCATCATGGGGAAGCGGATATGCTGGATGTATGGGATGCGCAGCTGGTGCAGTACGGAAAAAGGATCATTACCGAGCGGCAGAATTTTATCAACATGCTGCGGGATGTGGTGATCCGGGTTCATGAGATGATCACAGGCGGAAAGGAAAAGATAGAGGTTCGTTATGAGCCGAATGTTTCTGCCGAGGAATTTGAAGAAACGCTGGTCAGAAAAAGAGATATGGATCTTCGTTTTACCACGACCATGTCGGGACCCCAGAGGGATGATATCGGTATCTACATCGGGGAAAATGATGTCAGGGTATACGGTTCCCAGGGACAACAGCGGACTGCCGCATTAACACTGAAACTGGCGGAAATCGAGCTGGTAAAGGGAATGATCAGTGATACACCCATCCTTCTTCTGGATGATGTGATGTCAGAGCTGGATGAAAAAAGGAGAAATGCACTTCTGACCGGAATACAGGATATTCAGACGATCATTACCTGTACCGGTTACAGTGATTTTATTAGAGAGAGAGTCTCTCTGGATCGTATTTGCAAGGTGACAGACGGAAAAGTTGAGAGCATTTCAAAAAAGGAGTAAAGCATGGAAGAAAATCAGAGCTATGGTGCAGAACAAATCCAGATCCTGGAAGGGCTGGAAGCTGTAAGAAAGCGTCCGGGTATGTATATCGGAAGTACATCCTCCCGCGGTCTGCATCATCTGGTGTACGAGATCGTGGATAATGCAGTAGATGAAGCACTTGCAGGTTTCTGTTCAGAGATCAATGTGTTTATCAATGAGGATAATTCCATTACGGTTGTGGATAACGGCCGCGGAATCCCGGTTGATATCCAGAAAAAGGCAGGAAGACCTGCCGTTGAGGTTGTATTTACGGTACTTCACGCCGGCGGAAAGTTCGGCGGTGGGGGATATAAGGTATCCGGAGGTCTGCACGGTGTAGGATCTTCGGTTGTAAATGCGCTTTCCGACTGGCTGGAGGTAGAGGTTTCCAGAGACGGAAAGGTATATAAGCAAAGAT
>CADBOV010000127.1 GCA_902796385.1 uncultured Lachnospiraceae bacterium | reverse complement strand
GATCCGTCCACTGCATTGATCTGCAGGAAGCTGCCTTCCGTGGCAAGCTTTCCGTCCCGGTCGTAACAGGTTCCGCTGAAGCTCCAGACCGGAACCAGAAGCGCCCGTTCAAACTCGCTTTGCTCCGTGACTCTTGCGTACCGGAGTTCTATCTTATCGATCTTGATCGAATATGCCATCCGGTCCTGCTGCTTTGCCTCTTCTTCCGATAACGACAGGATCGAATCAAACATCACGCTTGTATTCAGCGCTTCCAGCTGGCTCTTCTCATATATCTTCTTTATCTCTTCAAAATCCAGAAGCTTCCCGTTCTCAACCACGGTCTCTTCCACCTTCAGGGGATCACTGATGGCAAGCCCGACGATCCCGTTATCATTTACAAATACTTCGATGTTCTCGCCAAACCATACCTGCTTTCCGCCTTTATAGGTATACTTCTCTCCGTAATCCTCCAGGACATTTCCGTTGATGGAGCGCTGGAACACGATATGCCATGCCCGTCCCGCCAGGAATTCGTATCCGTACTTTCCTGCTGCATCCTTCTCGTCGCTTAGGCGGTTCACATCCGTGATGTACTCATCCTGAACCAGCGTCGGCACCAGTTCTCCCGTAAAACCGACGGACTTCAGCAGATCCTCCGCCTGCCGGAGCGCTTCCTCTTTCGACAGATGATTGGTTTCCTTCGAGCTCTCCACCACGGAGAATCCGGTAAAATCCGGATCCTTCTGTCCGTTTCCTACCCACTGGATCTCACCATCCGCCATTTCCTGCTTCTCCATTTTCGAGGGAACACCCACCGGCGGTACAGGATTCTTTTCTTCGTTGTAAATGTAGTCCTTCCCCTGATCCACCGGCCAGCTGTAAATGTTGACCCCCGGAAGTACCAGGCCGGAATCCACGTTGTAATCCCTGCTCTTAAAGAACTTCAGGGAACTGCCGTACCGGTCCGAATTGGTCACGGACAGATTTGCGTAGCATCCGTCCTTCCCGTCCGTAACCCCGTAGAAAAGTTCTCCCTCCGGGATCAGTGACATGTAATAGGACGAATATTTGCCCACGTCGGAATACTCCTTCTCCTTATCCTTCACCCGGAAGAGTCCCGTTTCAATGGGGTATTTTGTGATCTCTGCGTAAGATACCTGACCGCTGTGATCATCTTCCGGATCCGGTGTCTCTCCCTTTGCAAGGGTATCCTCCACCCAGGTACTATACAGACGGACGCCGTCATACAACTTGGCATCCCCCAGCAGTTTTTCCTTTACCTTCTTCAGAAGTGTATCATCCACGGTCCCCCGGGACACCGACAGGATGGGATAAGCACTGCTTTCCGGAACCATGACCGGAGCATCCACCTCCACACTGAGAAGCTTATTATCACTTGCAAGCTTCGTCTTAAACTGATCATACTCCTTCATCCCGGCAGCCTGCCCGTCCTGTGTGGCAGCATCATCGGTGGTATAATCTCCCAGCTTCGCATTCCCGCCGTCATCCGTAACGGCTCCCTCTTCCGCCTGCTTCACCAGATTCCTTGCTGTTTTTCTTTTATCGATCGGCGCACGGCTTGTAGATGTTTCTTCTGCTTCTGTAGTGTTTTTCCCGCAGCCGGGAAGGGCTGCCGCCATGACGCCCGCCAGAGCCAGACACACCAGCCGCTTTGTTATCCTGTTAAACCGTTGATTTATTTTGCACATATTCTGCCTCCTTATGCTCATTGATCTTTCGTTCTTCTGATCAAAAGCATACCTTAAGCACTGCAAACAAGTATTCCGATTTTTGTAAAAAAAATGTAAAGCCGTAAATTTTCTCAGGCCAGATTCCGTATGGAAATCTCCGTTCCTTCTCCCGGTGTACTGGTGATCTCCATGGAAGCTCCCAGCTTTTCCAGGATCAGTTTCGTCAGGGACAGACCCAGACCGGCACCGCCCTCCTTCCGGGTTCTGGACTTATCCACCATATAAAAGGGTTCCGTTATGGCATCCAGTTCCTCCGGCGGGATTCCGATCCCCTCATCCCGGACGGACAGTACGCCGTCCTTCCACGCAACCCATACCTTTCCGCCGGGGCTGCTGGCCTTGATGGCATTATCCGCCAGGTTGATGATCACATCCCGGATCAGATCCTCGTCCGTATGGATCACCTCCGCATCAGACTCCGTTTCCACTTCGACGGAGTGTTCCTTCTTCTTTACCGACAGGGTCTCCTGAATCCCCTGAAATAGTTCTTCCACATTTACGTCCTTCTTCTCAACCACATCTCCCTCGGAAAGACTCAGCAGCTGCATCATTTTGTTCGACAGACGTCCCAGGCGCTTCGTCTCCGAATAGATGTAATACAGGGCTTCCTCCCGCTGCTCCTCCGAAAGTTTCGTGGTAAGCAGTGTCTCCGCATAGCCCGCGATGGCGGTCATGGGAGTCTTTAACTCGTGGGACAGGTTCCCCATCATCAGGGTCTTTCGCTCCTCGGATTCCTGCAGAAATCTCTGGTTCTCCTCCACCGCTCCGGCCATCTCATTAAAATGTGCCGCCAGACTTCCCAGTTCATCCTTTGACGTAACCTCAACCCGTCGCGAATAATCTCCGTGGGCCATATCATTTGTGGCATCCGTCAGCACGTCCAGCGGACGCAGCACCTTCCGGAGTAAAATGAACGAAACCCCGATCACCAGCAGGATCATGGACACCGCTGCCACGATATAGACAAGGATGTAGGTGCGGATCCGGCTGTGTACATCCGTGATATCATACAGCCGGTACAGGATGTAATCCCCCACGATCTTTGCATTTACGATATATCTTCCGTCTTCGTAACTCAGTTCCTCCCTGATACCACTGTCCTTCTCCCGGGCATCGTCATGATATGCCACCCGTTCCAGCTCCCCGTGACTGAATACCGTGATATTATAGATCTCCTGTTCTCCCTTGTAGATCACGTTTCTCCAGTTATCCAGGTTTTTATAGATCAGGGCCAGGGATGTGTCATCCCTTTCCTTTCCACCGTTCTCCAAACGGCGCTCAAACGCGGAATAGAACTCCACCGCATTTACCGCCGCTTCACTGTAGGCATCCCGCAGCATGCTCCTCCGAAGGATCGTCATCAGAATAAAACCTCCGACGATCATGCTGACCGCCGTGGCTATGCTTACGATGAGGATCATTTTCTTTCTGAGTTTCATATGCAGCACCCTCGCTAAGATTCTCCGGTCTCATGTCCCGGTATGACGTGCCGGCTCAACCGTCCACTTCCAGCCGGTAACCGAATTTCGGGATCGTACGGATCGCATCCTCCAGCCCCAGCTTCTTCCGGAGCTGCGCTATATGCACATCCACCGTCCGGGTCTCTCCCATAAAATCCGTACCCCAGACCAGTGCCAGAAGCTTCTCCCTGGAAACTGCCTTGTTCCGGTTCCGGATCAGAACCTCCAGAAGCTTAAACTCCATGGAGGTAAGATGCATTTCGACCCCGTCCCGTTTCACCTGCATGGCTTCGTAGTCCACTTCCAGTCCGCAGACCGTCTCCTTCTTCTTCATGGCTCCGGTCCGTTCCAGAGCCTTCTCGATCCGTACCATCAGTTCCAGCACCTCAAAGGGCTTTACGATATAATCCTCCGCACCGCCCCGAAGGCCTGTCACCTTGGAAACCACATCGTCCTTTGCCGTAAGGAAGATGGCGGGGATTCCCTTCGAACGCACAACCTCAAAGAGCTGAAAGCCGTCCATCCCGGGCAGCATTACATCCAGCAGCGCAAGATCATAAGCCGCATCCTGTTCCAGTGCTTCCGCCGCTTCCTTTCCGTCATGGAAAACCACGGCGGCATAACCCGAGCACTCCAGATTTACCGCGATCATCCGTGCGATCGCTTCTTCATCCTCAACCACCAGAATCCTGAGCATAATCTCTCCTTTTTTCAAAGAAGAGGCAGCACCCTGACTCATACATGACAGTGATACTACCTCTGCTTTCCTTCCGTGACCGACGGGCAGTTTCCCCGCCCCGGCCATCAATCATTATTCGTTATTCCTACAGTTATTATTCCTACAGATAGCTTTTCAGTTTCTCTGCCATATCGGTCTTCTCCCACGGAAGATCCACATCCGTACGTCCGAAATGACCATACGCCGCTGTCTGCCTGTAGATCGGACGTCTGAGGTCCAGCATTTTGATGATTCCTGCCGGACGCAGATCGAAGTTCTCCCGAACCATCTCCGTCAGCTTCTGATCCGAAAGCTTTCCGGTTCCGAAGGTCTCCACCATAACGGAAGTGGGCTGTGCCACACCGATGGCGTAGGACAACTGGATCTCACATTTCTCAGCCAGCCCTGCTGCAACGATGTTCTTTGCCACATAACGGGCTGCATAGCAGGCAGAACGATCCACCTTGGTGGGATCCTTTCCTGAAAATGCTCCGCCGCCGTGACGTGCGTATCCGCCGTAGGTATCCACGATGATCTTCCGTCCGGTAAGACCTGCATCTCCCTGGGGACCGCCGATCACGAAACGACCGGTGGGATTGATATAATACTTTGTCTTCTCATCCAGCATTTCCTTCGGAAGGATCGGATCGAAAACATATTTCCGGATATCCGCATGAATCTGTTCCTGGGTCACATCCTCACTGTGCTGTGTGGAAAGAACCACCGCATCGATCCGGAAGGGACGTCCCTCCTCATCGTACTCCACCGTTACCTGGGTCTTTCCGTCCGGGCGAAGGTACGGAAGCGTTCCGTCCTTACGAACCTTCGTC
>CADBOV010000126.1 GCA_902796385.1 uncultured Lachnospiraceae bacterium | reverse complement strand
TCGATATGCAGAATGACTTTATTGACGGTAGTCTCGGTACAGCCGAGGCAGTTAAGATCGTTGATAACGTAAAAGCAAAGATTCAGGTGATCCTCAAAACCCGGTTCCCGGAGATCCGCGTCAGTGTCGACAGCTCCTGCTGTGCGGGTATCACGCCGGAGGGACATGGGGCTGCACTGAAGACCATGCAGAGTTGTCAGGTGGAAGTCCTGTAGCAGGACAGGAAAAGCGACACATTTTATCATATGAAACGGAAAAACAAGATAGAACAATAAGAATAGGATAGTGAAGGAGAAGGGGAATGCCAAACAACAACCAGAAATCTTACAATACAGCTGCAGGGATCTTTCTGATCGCAGCTGCCATCATGGATGTGATCAACTTTATCGATATGATGAAAGCAATCCATGAAATGAACAAGTACAAGCAATATGGTGTATCGGTGCCCTGGCAGATCTGGGCAGCGGCCATTGCACTTGGGGCAACCGTTGCTCTTATGGCTGCATCCGGTCTCTTTATTCTGATGCAGAAAAATGATCTGTATTCCAAGGGGATGATGCTGCTGGGGATTGCAACCATCGTGATGTATTTTGTGGTGGTTGAATACTTTTTCTCAATGGCAAGCGGGACAATATACAGTTCCTATATGGTAAAGGAACTTCTTCGCTGGCCGTACATTCTGGTCTATGGGTCAATGCTTTGTTTTGGCTTATGCTATATTCTTGCCGGAGTATATGCAAAGAAAGCGGAAGAAGAACCCACCAGAGGCGGGACGAACTGGTTGCAGGGTCTGCTTACCTATCTTGCGGCTATTGGATTCCTGATCATTGCGGCTATGGGATTGGGAAAGTCCCCCTTAGGGCTTCTTTCCACAACAGATTCGGAAACCTGGCTCCAGGTTACGAGAATTTCATTACCGTTCCTCATCCTTCTCTTCTCAGGTCTTCACTTTAAATCTGTGGAAGAGGCAGGAGTTCTGGCAGAAGCAAGATCCTCCGGACCGAATGTGGTTCCGGCTGCTCCTTTCGGATATCCGCAGCGTCCGAACGGACCGGGATATGGCGCGCAGGGTTACGGCGCACAGCAGGGATATGGCGCGCAGGGTTACGGCGCACAGCAGAGAGCCGGCGTCCGGCCGGGCTTCGGTGCCATGGCCTTCGGAGCACAGCAGGCTTACGGAGCACAGCAGATGAATCCGGCGCAGCAGGGTTACGGAGCACAGCAGATGAATCCGGCGCAGCAGGGTTACGGCGCACAGCAGGCAGAAAGAAAGATCGAGATGCCGAAGAAGGATGAGAGCGCTGAGAGAAAGATCGAGATGCCGGTGAAGAACGAGGGTGACGGAAATCAAACGGAATCTTCGAAGGAAACGGTTTCCCTCGGTACATTTGAAGCATTACAGGAGTACGGAAGAAACCAGGGATACGGAAAGCAGGATGTGGATCTGGATCCCCTGAAGGATTTCTTCCAGCCGATGGATCTTGATGCGGATGATAAGAAAACGGAATAACGGGAACCGGGGGGTGTGAGTGGACAGGGACGGTTCTGGTTAAACCAGAACCGTCCCTGTCCACTCACCCTTTTTTGCTGATCAAAAACTGTGCAAAAATAGTTTTTTCATACGTTGCTATACTCAGCTCAGAAAGTAAAACAAAGCAGGAACCGAACGGGTTCAAAAAAAGGAGGAAAAAACTATGAAGTGTATTTATTGCCAGAACGAGATCACAGAGGGAACTACAGTATGTCCGCATTGTGGATATGACTACACACAGCAGATCGATACTTATCAGAATGAGCAGTACCAGGAGTACCAGACGGTACAGCAGCCGGCACAGAAGACGGTACAGCTTCCGGACGGCGTGAACGTATTTATTCAGAAGGTTAAGGGATTCGTTTCCGGGATCATTTCAGATAAACAGAAGCTTAAGAAAACCGGTATCATCGCAGGTTCAGTCCTTGCAGTTATCATCGCGCTTATCTTTATCTTCCACACAAATCCGAAGGACGGATACAACACAGCCGAAGCTGCAGTCAAGGTTGCTCTGGATGCATGGGAAGATGAGGACTGGGGAACACTTACAGGTTCCGTAACAGACGAGTATCTGCTCAACAAGATGAGCTACTCATCCGAAACAAAGATGTTTGCGACTCCGGACGATGTTCGTTCCTGGGCGAAGGATTACTACAACACCTTTGGTTATGAGATGGACCTGATCGATTATGAGATTACGGATATCAGAGAAGGTGACCTGGATCTTTACAGAAATTACGTGACAGAAGCTGAAAATGCAGAGCAGATTGTTCTGTTCGAAACAAAGCTGGTTTATTCCAAAAACGGAAAGGTTAAGGATAAAAACGACACATACTTATGCTATAAAGAGAATGGAAAGTGGCATTGCAATATAGGAGTTAATTTCCTTGAAGATGCACTGGATCACGTATAAACCGATCCGATGAAGTGAATGATCATATGAAAAACGGATGGCCCCGGCTGTCCGTTTTTCGCTTGCTTTTCTCATGGTTTTTTTCTTGTGACGGAAAATGATTTGTGATACATTTTTATTGATGGGGAACCATCGTGTGAACAAGAATTTGATCATAGGTTCGTGGTCTGAATGGGGAAGGAGATGCTTATGAACAGAAAACCACTTTACCTGAATATCCTGGCAGGACTTCTTTGTATCGCGTTGGCGGTTTTCGTCACGATCGTCTGTGTGGATCAGTGGAAAGACTTTTTTGAACATCGTGAACTGCTTGCAAGAAATCCGTCGTTATCCACACTGAGATTTTTGATGATCGTAATGTGTGTGCTGCAAAGTGTAAATGCATTGCTGCTGCTGATCGCTGCGATATACCTCCTGATGGACCGGCTTCCCCAGGCGGGAGTTATGCTCATTTTATTCGGAAGCAGCTACATTCTGGAAGCACTTATCTGTGAGGTGTCATACTACATAGTTTATGAAGATTCCTATCTGGAAGGGCTGAAGGAGTACCGGTATATAGCATCTGTTCTGTCAGTGCTCGTGTTCTATTCGGCATCCATCGCCACCGGAGTCTGCCTCAGGGTATTTGACAGAACCGGAAGGGCCGGAAGGTGGCTGAACGGAACCATCGTAACTTCCGGAGCGCTGATATTAATGTTGACGGTCCTGGATTCATCGAGAGCAAGGTTCGGGGCTTCGCTGGGATTCCAGAAACTGACAACGGCGTATATCATTGTGTATGTTTGTGCCCAGATAACCATCGGAGTCTATGTTTTTATGCTTTCGAAGCAGCCGTCCACGGGCGCAAGACCGGCAATGTACGGAGTCCCGGCAGCAAATGCAAACAGTTATGCACCGTTCAACCGTGATCTTCAGAACGGGATGGTGCGGTACGGCGTGCCGCAGCAGACATACGGTCAGCCGGGGCAGAGTTTTGGACAGATGCACCAGGGATACGGTCAGCCGGGGATGAGTGCCGGAGCGATGCAACAGGCATACGGCCAGCCACAGCAGGCATACAGCCAGCCGCAGCAGACGTACGGCCAGCCGCAGCAGGCATACAGTCAGCCACAGCAGACGTACGACCAGCCGCAGCAGGCAGATAGTCAACCGCAGCAGATTGACGATATGGCTCAGCAGATGTTTGATCAGATACAGCAGGGATATGATCAGCCTGCGCAGAGTGCCGATCCGGTACAGCCGGAGAATGATCCTTCGATATAGAAAATAAAAACAGTTCCGGTGGTACAGAACGAATCTGTATCAACCGGAACTGTTTTTTCATAGGTTAGATTCAATACGCCGTATATTCTTCATGGTTTAAACTGCCTTTTTGTTGAAGGCGCGGAGAGAAGCAATCTCGCCGTCCACGATACGGATCAGCTTTGTACCGTAATGTGCGGACTCTTCCGAGTGTGTTACCTGGATGATGGTCTTGCCATATTCCCGGTTGATCTTCTGGAACAGCTCCATCAGCTTGGTTCCGTTCTTGGAATCCAGGTTTCCGATGGGCTCATCGAGGAAGAGGATATCCGGATCGAAAACCAGTGCGCGTGCGATGGCTACACGCTGCTGCTGTCCACCGGATAATTCTCTCGGTGTGAGCTTTCTCTTGTCCTTAAGACCGATGAGCTCCAGGCATTCCTCGATGCGATCCTTGTGATCGCTCAGCTTCTCGCCTGCAAGGCTGAGAGGGAGGGCTATATTATCTTCTACACTCAGGTTCGGAACCAGATTGTAGAACTGGAATACAAAGCCGATCTCGTGATTCCGCATACGGCACAGCTGCTTATCGGAGAGGGATCCCAGGTCAGTTCCGTTGATGGAGACACTTCCGGATGAGGGCTGGTCCAGACCGCCCAGCAGATAGAGCAGTGTGGATTTTCCGCTTCCGGAAGGCCCCATGATGGATACGAAGTCGCCTTGTTCTACCTTAAGATTGATATTCTTTAATACATCGGTTGTCTGCTTTCCGTTTGTGAAAGATCTATTTACATTTTTTACTACGATTGCACTCATTTTATAATCCTCCGTTTTTGATTAAATGATCTGTTTGTTATTTATTCATACTGTTGATTCGTATTGTTTACTCATACTTCAGTTCGCCGATCACGCTGAGCTTCTTGCTCTTTCTCATGGTTGAGAGTGATGCGATCAGGATGATGGCTGTGATCACCAGTGCATATTTCGGAACTGCGCTCCAGCTGAAGGTGATCAGCATCGGCATTTCGATGAAGATCGCAAATCCGGTCATCAGGCCTGAAAGCAGGATTCCGAAGGGAATGGAGATCAGGATGCTCAGGATGACACTCATCATGCTCTCTGAAAGGATCAGCCGTTTTCTTCTGCTGCGATCCATACCGAGGGATGCCATGACAGCAAACTCACGTTTTCTCTGGAAGAAGCAGATGGTGATGTTGTTGAAGACACCGATGGATGCGATGATCATTGCCAGGTAAGAGAAGATTGCCATGATCAAAACGATGATCTGATTCTGTTCATCATTCAATTTTGCGTCTTCTGCTTTTGTTGTATATGTTGCACCAAGAGATGCAAGGTAGGATTTGAATTCCTTTTCTATAGCTTCCGGATTCCCGGAGGGTGAAATGTAAATTTCGCTTGCTTCCTTAATGTGGAATACGTCTCTGGAGACATCATCCCTGACCAGAACGGAAACTCCGCCGTTGAAGACCTTTCCGTCATATACGCCTACGACCCGGAAGGTGAAGTCCTGCGAATTTACATTGATTGTAACGGTATCACCTGTGGTTTTTCCCGTATGCTTTGCGACCTTGCTGGTAAGAATGATCGCGTTATCCGTGGAATCCCTCAGTGCCTTAAACTCCTCTCGGTGTTTGGTTTTGAAGTTGAAATATTCATCCAGAAGGTCTGCGTAGTTATCAGGGTTGATTCCGGTGATGACCGCATTGTAACCATCCACGGTACCTTCATTGAAGTAGATCGGATTGACCTCGGATTCTTCTACGCCGTCAATGGATTTGATTTTTTCAACGATCTGATCGGTTGTTGCCTTATGCGGATCTGTTTCCATGATCCCACTGATCGAGAACTCGTAATTCATCTTATCGTAAGCGTCTACTACCAGTGCCGTCATGCTCTTTCCGAAGGAAGAGATCATGAGAACCGAGGAGAGTGAAACAACGATCAGCACGATATTGTTTCTGAGAAGCTTGGAGCTTCTGATGTTGTTCATTGTAAGGAAAAGTGTTGTATTACTCCGGAATGCCTTACAGAGGAGACCTGTGATCACCTTGACTACAGCCGGGACAAGAAGAACAACGCCGGCATATGCTGCAACGAATGCGATGGGAGAAAATACGCTGTTTACATTTCCATAGATAAAGTAGATCGTTGTCGCAAAAGCCAGAAGCGCGATTCCGATGATCGGCTTTACGATACGGTTCTTCTTTGTTCTGTCCACCTGATTCAGGATCACATCCTTTGTCTGCAGCTTCCGGATGGATCTTACCGGGAAGTATGCGGAGATGACACAGAGGACGATCGCGAAGATCAGGCCGATCACGATGTGGACCGGATTGATCGAGAATGCATTGTAGATTCCGTACTCTGCCAGCGGGGATGTGAGGCGGCCGAGGAAGAAGAGGAGTGTTTCACCGATGATGGCTCCGATGATTCCTCCGAAGATTCCGTAAAGCATACCTTCCATCAGGATGATCCGCTCTACCTTCTTCTTGGTTGCTCCCTGGCTCATAAATGTTCCGATGACCGACATTCTTTCTGTCAGGATCAGCTTGAATACTCCGTGGATGATGATCGCGCTTACGATTGCTACGATCGCCAGCATTGAGTAAAGGCCTGCTGTCATTGAATCGGTTCCGATTGCGGTTACACCCGGAGCAGTTGCCTGGAAGGAAGGATTCGCTTCATTAAAACTTTTTGCGAAGTCCTCTGCGTTTCCTTCCGTTACATTTGCAAGTACTACATTGTATCCGCCGTCTGCGTCCATCTTTTCGTTCAGGTATTCATAAGGGAGAAGCAGATGGAAGGCTTCTGCCCGGTCTGAGTAGAACATTTTTTCATCGGCTGTTATGGCTGTGACCTGAAGCTTTGTTTCAACGCCTGCCAGATAAAGTGTAAGGGTATCACCCTTGCTGAGCTTCATCGCATCGGCGATCCGCTTCGATATGATACAGGAGGGCCGGTCCTCAGCCTTCGCAGTTCCGAGGAAATCTGCTGTTCCCTCAACCATTTGTCCGTCGTAAGCAGTGCGGCCTACGAGAGATACATATTTGATCTTGTCATTTTCATTAATGACGCCTGTGGTCTGTAACTGGTAAACGATATCCTTCATACCGTCTTCCTTTATGTCTCCCTTCTTCATGAACGGATCATCTTTTTTGGAGACGATCTCCAGATCCGCCATGTGACCGGATTCATAAGGTGCATTCAGACTGTCGATGACGATATCTACCATGCCTGCGCTGGCGACCAGAAGCGCGGCGCTGATAGCGATCGAGAAGAGCAGCAGGAAGAATCTTCCCTTCTTCTCGAACATGCTGTGTGAGATGTACTTAAGAAAAACCTTCACCTTCGTATCCTCCTATATTTTTTGTTCGGTACGATTGACAATATAAACCTGAAAAATGAATTCATCCTTTGTGAAAGATTAAAATTTGATTAAAAAATAATGATTATTAAAAAATACTATGATAAGATGTGAGCATAAAGGATGGAGGGTACACCATGAAGAAGAAACATGGAAAACTTGCGGTTGTTCTGGCTGTGGCACTGATCTTAAGTGCCGGTTTTACCGGCTGCGGTTCAGATAAAGAGCAAAAAACTGAGGCGAAGTCCGAGGCCAAAACAGAGGCAATGTCCGAGACCAAAACGGAGGCGAAAACGGAAACCTACGTGCATGGAGAGGACGGATATTACTCCTTATATGATGAATATCAATTCCCGCTTGTAACTCAAAGAGGCGGCACCTGCTGGGTACATGGATCAGCTGCGACCATGGAGTTACATTATTATAAGAAAAACGGGAAAGTGATCGACATCGATCCGTATGAGCTGGTTGACGCTGTATATGCAAAAGACAAGGAAGAAGGCATAATGCTTCGGGAAGGCACGGATCCGTTGGACTTCGGTGGATGGGAACCACATGTGGCCTTTGAAATGGAAAACGGGATCGGTGATTATGTGCTTGATAATATGTGGGTTTATCTGCCGGGCGAAGTGGATCTGGTGAAACAGCATATCCGGGAGTATGGTGGTTTATCCGTCTCTGTTCCGGACAAAACAGAGTATAAACATCTTGTTCATGGGTATTATACGATCAACCAGCCGACCAAGGATATAGATGACTATGACCATACGGTGACGATCATCGGATGGGATGATCATTTTCCGAAGGATTATTTTACAACTCCCGCAACCGTTGACGGGGCATGGATCGCATATAACAGCAATCTGGGAAATCAACTCTACTATATTTCTTATTCTGTAGAGCTGTTTTTTGCATTTGGTATGTCCGTTACGGAAAAGTATAAGAGAGTACTTGCGTACGATACAGGCTGGTCTTTGGACGAGGAGGACGCACTCTGGGCGGGGATGGCGGAAACTAAAGGCCATATGAAATCCTTCTTCGGGAAGAATACAAAAATGGCAAATGTATTTCATGATTCCGGAAAACTGGGTGCGGTCGGGACCTATTCTTACGGGAGAAATGAGAAGATCAAGATTGAGATTTATGATGCAAAACTGGAAAATGTGTTATACACACAGGAGGCGATGATCGATCACATAGGATACCAGGCAATAGAACTGGATGAACCGGTCGAGGTAAATGACTTTGCAGTGGCGATCACCTTTGACAGCGATGCTCCGGTGGAGGGGCAGGAGACGGTAAAAGATGACGACAGGCTGGAGTACAGACCGAAATCGAAAGCCGGTCAGTCGTATATATATAAGGACGGAAAATGGATCGATCTGACAACGCCCGAAGGAAAGAAGGCAGCGGGCGTGGGTTTTGATACCAACAACGCATGCATCAAAGCGCTGATGCTTGACTGAGAAGCAGAGTAAGAAGGTGACCGTGGTCATACCCGAAAAAGGGAAGATATGACTGCGGTCACTTTTTATTTTGTCTGTCGGATGATAGACTTGGTCTAACGAAAGGAAATGTGCGGGAAACGACTGCACAAAGAGGAAGGAGACTAAGATGGCATTTCAACTATCGGCATCGAAATACATCCGGAATAATAAACGAACGTGCTTCGTTCTGATCATAGCACTGGGCCTTACATTTATGGCAATGTACGTGGTGAACTATCTGATGATGGTGACAAATGAGAGTTTTGCTCCGGTCTGTCTGGAGATGCCGAAGAAGATCACCTACGCGAATCTGAGTGCCGAAACCCTGGGAGTGGATACGGAGAATATCCCGGAGGATGAACAAAGCGAAGCGGTTAAGAAGGCAAGGAATGACACGCTGGAAAAGATAAAGAAGATTGACGGGGTCCGGAATGCATACTACACGCAGGTGCTGAATGCAGATTACAGTGCGGTGCTGGGAAGGATCGGATATGAATTTCCACTGGTCGATCCGGAGGTGATTCCCGAAATCCTGGATCATATGGGAGCAAAGCTGGAAGACGGACGGATGCCTTCGGGAGCAGGAGAGATCCTCTGTGACACCGTGATCATGAAGAATAACAATCTGTCAATCGGTGACTGGTTTCTGGAACGGGGATACGGAAAGGCCTTCAAGGTGGTGGGAACCCTTTCCTCGGAGTTTCGGTTCTGTATCGGAACACCGAACCAGTACAACAATACCGGGTGGTATTTTGTGATCCTGACGGATACGGAGCATTCGGATTTCGGGAAGATTGCCGGGGAACTGGGGATAAAGACTTCGGAGCTGGACACCATCGATGATGTGAACGGTTACCGGGACTTCTACAGGAATGAGGTTGAAAATGTCACAGAGGGCGTTATATTTGCGGTGCTTCTGGTGGTTATGATCTTCCTGGCAATTTCCGTTCTGGTGGCATACATTTCCTTCATGCGGAACCGGATGAATGAATACTGTATGTACACGTCGATCGGTTATTCGAAACGGGAGGTTTACGGGATGATCATGCGGGAGATGGCGATCATCTTCGGCAGCGGGATCCTTCTGGGCGTGATCTGTTCGGCCATCGGAATGTGGCTGATGGATCTGCTCCTGATCCACCCCCAGGGACTGATTTCTTCCTGGTGGTATCCGAAGCATTTTGCTTCCATCATAGCTGCACTTATTGCCATCGTCGGCGTGCTGCAGATACCGATACTGATCATGGTACACAATGTCCGGACCATTGACCGGATCGAAGACTAAAGGACCGCAGAGGAAAGGAAGGAAATAACATGTTTGAGATAAAGAATATTTGTATGATCTACGATTCGGATACAGATGAACAGCTGTATGCACTGGGCGGATTCGACCTGACTCTCCCGGATACCGGGCTGGTGGGGATCATCGGACCCTCCGGAAGCGGGAAGAGTACCCTGATGTACTGCCTCTCCACACTGAAGAAGCCTACGGAAGGAAGTGTGATCTACAACGGAACCGAGATCACCGCCTGCAAGGATGCGGAGCGTGAGAACCTGCGCCGCCGGGAGTTCGGTTTCGTTTTCCAGAAGCATTATCTGGTTCCTTATATGAATGCCCTGGACAATGTGATGGTTGCTGCAACCGACCGGAGTCGTGAGTCTGTGGAGCGTGCAAAAGAGTTTCTCGGGAAGCTGGGGCTGTCCGGGCGGGAGTTCGTCAAGCGTCCGGCAAAGCTGTCCGGCGGTCAGTGCCAGAGGGTTGCCATCGCAAGGGCCATGATCAATGACCCGAAGGTGATCTTCGCGGACGAACCGACGGCATCCCTTGACCATGAAAATGCATTTAATGTAATGAACATCCTGAAAGAGTATTCCAGGGATCGTCTGGTGCTCGTGGTAACCCATGACCGGTCCATTTTAAAGGATGTGGATATGACCGTGGAAATGTGGGACGGCATGATCAGCGCCACGGCGTAAGGAGGAATGAGATGAAGCCGCTTTCTTCAATCTACTATATAAGGAATAACAAGGGTCGCGCACTGCTGATCATTTTCATGCTTTTCTTCACAACCCTGCTCTTTGTGGCAGGAAACTACGTGAAGAGCATTGAGTGGTACTGGAAGGAATCTCTTGATTATGAAGAAAAGATCGCAACGATCAATTGTCTTCCGACGGATGAGGATTACAAGGAGTATTATCAGGTCCGGGAAGAAATAAAGAAGGATCCGAAGCTGAAATGGCTGGACCGCTCCGGCTACGGCTTTGGCGGGATGGACTGGATGTCCACCATGGGGTTTGCGATCGGAGGACACTATATGGTCTTCAATTCCCGGGAGGATATGGAGACGGCATTCAGCGTGCTGGGGATCAAGGCGGATCTTTCCAAGGTGAAGGACCACAGTATGGTCATCGGCAAGGGTCTTGCGGACAACAAAGGACTTAAGCTGGGAGATACGGTGGACCGGACGGTGGATAAGACGATTGATTCCTCGTATACACTGGATGCGATCATTGACGGAAATACCTATTCCACATTTTATCTGGTGGAATCGGATAATAATTTCCGTACCTACGTCTACAGCGACGAAATGGAAGGGGATGAGCTGTATAATTATCTGACGAAGCTGATCGGAAACCGGAAGGTGAAGCTGTCCGAACGGTCCAAGGTCATGATAGAAAACCAGCTGACACCCATGTACCTGATCTTCACGGTTGGCATCATCATTCTTTCGGTGATCCTTGCCGTCACAGTGAATTCCGTTGTGAACGGCCAGTACATCCGGCGGACCTATGAATTCGGCGTATACCGGGCCCTGGGGATTTCCCGCGGCGGCATTTTCCGGAAATGTGCCTCCGAGATGCTTCTCATGGACCTGATCGCCGTTCTGGTCGGAGCAGGTGTCTGCTTCCTTGCAACATTTCTGCTGAATGAACTCTACTATATACCGGGCGGAAGATACCTGCCGTATTTTTCCGGGCTGGGGCTGATCGGATTTCTGATCTCAAATGCAACGGTTCTGCTGCCCATGATCCTTTCCAAGGGGATCCGGATGGGAAAGGCGGATGTAACGGAATTCTGACACTTGCGGTTGCAGGTTCCTCTTGGTAGGATAAGTATTATGAGAATAAAATGGCGGACCGATTAAGATGATATACGCGATGACAGACAACTGCATCATCATATGCCTGTGTCTTCTGAATGTATTCACGGCAAAAAATCCCGTACTGCTGGTCATGGCAGCCGGGCTTTTTGTCGTTGTTGAGACAGCGGACTTCCTGGGCTTCCGTCTCCGTTATCTGAAGGCGGCGTTCTGTCTTGCCTTTGCGTTTCTGTCCGGCTCCTGGAGTGGGTTCCTGGTGTTCACAACACTCTGGCCGGGAAATCCGGTTCTTCTGACGGTTGTCCCGGGGATACTGTATGCGGCGGATGTGATCCTGTTTTCCGGGGAGGAACTGACGGGACATTTCATAGCGGAGCAAATGCTTCCGGTTCTTTTGGTCATGGCCGGAAATCTGCTCCTTTTCCGGATGAAGCAGCTGATCGCCGGAGAACAGAAGAAAAAAGAAGTGGAGCAGGAGCATCTCCGCGCGTTATCTGTCAGTGAAATGAATGAGAAGAAAATGAACCGCCAGCTGGCACAGCAAAGCTTCCTGGCAGACCGGAATGCGCGCCTTACGGAGCGGGAGAATATCAGCCGGAACATCCATAACAGTGTGGGTCACACGATCACGGCGGCCATCATGACGCTGGATGCGGCAGATATGCTTTATGATACCAAACCGGAGGAAGCACGGAAGAAGATGAATGATGCCAACGAACGGATCCGGGGAAGCCTGGAATCCATACGCCGGGCGGTAAGAACACTGGATCAGGAAAGTGAAAATGTACCGATGACGGATCTGATCGCCGGTCTTCAGGGGATCATGGATGACTTCGTGATGGATACGGAACGGAGCTGCCGGTTTCTGCCGGATCCTTTCCCGGAAGGAATGGAGATCACACATGAGCATATGGAATTCCTGACAGGAGTTCTTCAGGAGTTTCTGACGAACGGCGTGAAGCACGGCGGGGCAGACAGCTTTCTTGTACAGCTGACCGGGGATTCGGCACATATCCGCCTTACGGTAGTGGATAACGGAAAAAGTGATTTCAGTGAAACGGTTGCGGACAGCCGGCTGGAGCAGGGCTTCGGCCTGAAGAAGATCCTGTCCTATTCCAAACGGTGCGGCGGGTTCGCCGAATTCCGGAATGAGGACGGTTTCCGTTCCCTGGTGGAACTTCCGGTGGAGAAGAAAAAAAGTGTGAACTAATACGCCGGAAAATGGTATACTGAGTATACTGTTATAGGAAACCTCACAAGGAGGACAGAAAAATGGAGCAGGTGCTTTTGGTGGACGACGAAGTCATGCTGCTGGACAGTCTGGAGATCATTCTGTCAATGAACGGATATGAGATCGTCGGTAAAGCAAGGGACGGAGTTGAAGCACTGGAGGTTCTTAAATCGGTGGATCCCGGCATCGCGCTGGTGGATCTGAACATGAAGGGAATGGGCGGGATCGACCTGATCGGCGAGATGAAGAAGAAGTATCCGAAGATCAAGATCCTGGTGCTGACTACATTTTATGATGATCAGAATATTACGGAGGCCATTTCCAACGGCGCGGACGGATATCTTTTAAAGGACAGCGGGAAGGATGCGATCCTCGGCGCGATCCGGCAGATCATGGGCGGTACCACGGTGCTGGATGCAAAGGTGATGCAGCGCCTTATGACGCTGGTAAATAATAGTGCCCGGAGTGGGGCCGGCGGAACAAATGGAACCGGTGGTACGAATGGTGCCGGCGGGGCGAACGGGGCCGGCGGGGCGAACGGAGCATTTGCCGGGAACCGGAACGGGAATGGCGCGGAGAATGATGCAGCTCCCGTGGAACCCCTTACCGAACGGGAAAAGGAGATCGCCGGGCTCATGGTGGAAGGCTTTACAAACCGGCAGATCGCGGACCGGCTGTTTATATCCGAGGGAACCGTGAAGAATTATATCTCCAGCATTTATGATAAAACCGGTATCCACGACCGGGTGAAGCTGACGATCGCGCTGCGGGGGTAGTGCCCTGAAGGCACTAACGATCGCGCGGAAGGGATGAATTATGATCATGCTGCTGGGATGAGGCAGGAAGGAAGGTGCAGAATGAGGGTAACGGATATTACATTGGATTCTTCGGATTTCGTTGTACTTGCGGACTATGATCCGTACATCATACAGGAAATCCGGTATCATTCAACATACAATTTCATCGGTGAACGGATTGACGGTTACGAAGCTCCGGTGGCCCTGCTGACAAAGGAAGCTGCGCGGGCGCTGAAGGCTGCCAGTGCCGAGTTGATCGTGAAAGGATACCGGCTGAAGGTATTTGATGCTTACCGGCCGGCTTCTGCCGTGAAGCATTTTGTCTACTGGGGGATCGAGGATCGGGATATCCGTATGAAGGAGTATTTCTATCCGGATCTGGACAAGCAGGAACTGTTCAACCGCGGATATATCGCCAAGCAGTCCAGCCACAGCCGCGGAAGTGCCGTGGATCTGACACTGCTTGACATGAGAACGGGAAAAGAAGTGGACATGGGAAGTCCTTTCGATTTCTTCGGTGAGATATCCCATTCGGATTACCGGGGGATCACGGACGAACAGTACGAGAACCGGATGCTTCTGCAAAATGCCATGGTACGGAACGGATTCCTGCCGCTGGAGTGTGAGTGGTGGCATTTTATGCTTGAAAATGAGCCGTATCCGGATACCTATTTCACATTTCCGATCACAGACCAGTTGAAGGGATAGATAGAGCAGGAACGACCGGAACATAGACAGACGAAGCAGATACGGCGGAACGGACGAAACAAAGACAGGTGGAAAAGAGACGGATGAAGCAGGAAACTACGGAAAGAAAAAAGGAAGAGCAGGACCGGACAGAATATGAAATCCTCCCGGCAACGGAAGCGGACAGGGATCAGGTGCTGGCGCTTTATCAGGAGCAGAAGGGAAAGGAATACTGCCCGTGGAGTGATGAGTATCCGGGGAATGAAACCATTGATTTCGACCTGTCCAGAGACGCACTTTATGTCATGAAGGAGAAAGAAAAGAAAGAAGAGCAGGACAAAGGGAAAGAGAAGGACAAGGAAGAGGAGAAAGATAAAAGAAAGATCCTTGCCGCGGTTTCGCTGGATGAAGATGAGGATGTGAACCGGCTGGACTGCTGGGATCCTGCGATCGCTCCCGGAGGCGAGCTGGCACGGCTTGCGGTACGCCGGGATATGCAGAACCGGGGACTTGCAAGGATCCTGCTGGATTTCGGAATGAGAGAATGGTTCCGGAGAGGAAAGAAGAGCATCCATTTTCTTGTGAACCGGCATAACGTGAAAGCAATCCGGTCCTATGCGGCTTTTGGCTTTCATGTAGTGGGCGAGTGTGAGATGTTTGATCAGGAATTTCTATGCTATGAAATCTCCAAAGAAGAGTATGAAGAAAAATGTAAAATTCAGTTCATGTAAATGATAAATCAAGCGGAAAAACGATATAGAGTTTTTCCGCTTTTTGATATGATCAGAATAGAGTAAAAGACGTAAAAAAAAATGATCAGGAGGAGCATATGAGAGCAAAGAGATTTGTTAAGACATTACTTTGTACGGCTGCTATGGGTCTTCTTCTCACAGGCTGCGGGAAGGAAGAATCCAAAACAGATGCCAAGACCGAAGCAAAAAGTGAAGTAAAGACAGAAGCCGGAACAGAGGCAAAGACAGAAGCTGCTACAGAAGGCGCAACAGAGCAGAAAACGGATGCGGATATCAAGGCTCCGGAAGGATATCATCTTGTATGGAACGATGAATTCGACGGAGATAAGCTTTCCGATGCTGATTGGAACTATGAGACGCATGAGGTCGGCTGGGTTAACCACGAGCTGCAGGAGTATGTGGCCAGCGATCAGTATGCATACGTTAAGGACGGTGAACTGGTGATCCAGCCCACCAAAGAAGTGGATGAATCCGGAAAGGCTCATTATACATCCGGTCGTGTAAATACCCAGAACAAGCATGACATCAAGTACGGATGGATCGAAGCAAGACTGAAGGTTCCGGAAGGAAAGGGATTCCTCCCCGCATTCTGGATGATGCCGCAGGATGAGAGCTACTATGGACAGTGGCCCAAGTGCGGTGAGATCGACATCATGGAAGTACTTGGAAACAGCACGACCATGAACTACGGAACACTCCATTACGGAGAGCCCCACAAGCAGAACCAGGGAAGCTACACACTGTCTTCCGGTACATTTGCAGATGATTATCATGTATTTGCACTGGAGTGGCAGCCGGGCGTGATGCGCTGGTATGTAGACGGTCAGATGTATTTTGAGACAAATGACTGGTTCACGGCAGTGGAAGGTGAAGAGGAGAAGGCATATCCCGCACCGTTCAACCAGCCGTTCCATGTAATCCTGAATGTCGCAGTCGGCGGTGACTGGCCGGGAGATCCGGATGACAGCACTCCGTTCGATGAGCGCGGATCCATGCGTGTTGATTATGTCCGCATGTTCCAGATGGATTCCTATGATGAAAATGTAACAAAGCCGGTTCACGAAGTATCCTTCAAGGAAGCGGATGAAACCGGAAACTTCGTAAGCAACAGTGATTTCTCTGAGGCAGAGGATCTGAATGATGATGAGAACTGGAAGTTCCTGCAGCTGAATGACGGCAAGGGCTCCGCAGAGATCAAGGACGGAGAGATCATCATCAAGACAGAAAACTTCGGAACGGAAGAGTATTCCATCCAGCTGGTACAGCCGGGAATGCCGATGATGAACGGCAAGACCTATAAGTTCTCCTTTGACGCATACGCAGAGGAAGACCGGCAGATGAAGGCTGCGGTAACAGCTCCGAACGTTGACTGGATCCGCTACTTCCCGGATACCTCCGTGGATCTCGGAAGTGACTGGCAGAACTACTCCTTCACATTTGAAATGAAGGAGAAGGATGATGACGCAGGACGTGTCGAGTTTAATATGGGTAAGCAGAACAGCACAGGTACCATTCATATCAAGAATGTAAGACTTGAACTCGCTGAGTAAGATTCCCCCAAATTTAGGAGAAAGAGGGAGACAAATATGAGGACATTTGACGGATATCAGCATGGGATCAATCTGGGAGGCTGGCTCTCCCAGTGCGATCACACGCAGGAAAGATATGACAACTTTATCGTAAAGGCCGACATTGAGAAGATCAGCGGCTGGGGCATGGACCACGTTCGTATTCCGGTGGATTATAATCTGGTGGAAGAAAAGGACGGAACTTACATCGAGGCTGGTTTCGAGCGGCTGCAGAAGGCCATCGACTGGTGCGGTGAATACGGTCTGAACATGATCCTGGATCTTCATAAGACGTATGGATTTTCCTTTGACAGCGGAGAGAAAGAGGACGGATTCTTCGAAGACGAAGAGTTCCAGGAGCGCTTCTACCGTCTGTGGGAACAGTTCGCAACCCGGTTCGGAAAATACTCGGACCGCCTGGTATTTGAACTGCTGAATGAAGTAACCGAAAAGGAATATTCCGATGCATGGAACCGCATTTCCGTAAACTGTGTGAAGCGGATCCGCGCCATTGCTCCGGATATCCGGATCATCATCGGAGGATATTTCAATAACAGTATCATGGCACTGAAGGATATCGCGCCTCCGGTGGATGACAAGATCGTTTACACCTTCCACTGCTATGAACCCCTGATCTTTACCCATCAGGGTGCGTACTGGGTTGAAGGAATGGATACGGAGTTCCGGATGCCGCTGGATGTTTCCTACGGTACCTACATGAAGTATTCCCAGCTTCAGATCGATATGTACAAGGGCTTTGAGATCATGACCCTGCAGGGACTTGATCCGGAAGAAAAGATGGGCGTGAAATTCTTTGAGCGTCTGGTGGCAGAAGCCGTTCAGGTGGCTGAGGAGCGAAATGTTCCGCTTTACTGCGGAGAGTACGGCGTGATCGATCGTGCCAATCCGGAAGACAGCCTGAAGTGGTATCAGATGTTCACAAGCTGCATGGACCGGTACAACATCGCCCGTGCAGCATGGAGCTACAAGGAAATGGATTACGGTATCCAGGATGAGCATATGGATTCCGTAAGAGAGGAGCTCCTGAAGATCCTGTAATCGCAGGATGCATTAAATCAGATAATATTTTTTACAGCGGTTCTCTGTTTAAAGACACTTTGGATGGAGGGCCGCTTTTTGATTCCTCATTGTCAGAAGAACGGGAAACGTGATAAAATATTTCCATCAGATTTTTGTTACTTTGACAGGAGGACAGACGGTATGGGATATCGGTTTTATGGGTGGAAGCAGGCAGTTGTTCCGGCGGTTTCGGAGGAGTATGATGGGATAGAAACACCGCAGGATCTTTACGATGCATTGTCGCACATCTGGTGTGAATACACCTGCGCCCCGCGGCTTCGCCCGGAGTGGTCGGAGGAGAATAAAACCCTCGGACAGTGCAGCATTACCGCATTTCTTGTACAGGATATTTTCGGGGGAGAGGTTTACGGTATAAAGCGTCCGGGCGGAAACTTTCACTGCTACAACGTGGTGGGGGATGCGGTCTTCGACCTGACCAGCGAGCAGTTCGGCGATGAGGTGCTTTCCTACGAGGATAATCCGGAGCAGACCCGGGAGGTACATTTTGCGGATCCCGAGAAGCATCAGCGGTATCAGTTCCTAAAGTCCGAACTGAAGAAATATACGATGGGTCACATTCCCACGGGCCTTCCGGGAGGATTTTTCATTTACCGGAACGATGAGAAGGGCGAGATCCTGTTTGCAGAGGAAAATGTACTGCATCTCTATGGCTGTGACACCCTGGAGGAGTTCCGGGCATTTACGGGAAATTCGTTTGCCGGAATGGTACATCCGGAGGACCTGCATCAGATCCAGAATCAGATCCAGGCACAGACCATGTTCGGGGAAAAACGGCATGATTATGTAAGGTACAGGATCCTGACGAAGCAGGGGGAGGTCCGCTACATCGAGGACTTCGGACATCTTCTTCACGGGCAGAACGGGGAAAGCTTTTTCTATGTATTTATCGTGGACGTGGATCAGAATGAGTATCTGAACCGGAACCGGAATTCCTTTGCGGAAGCGGAGATCCTCTCCATGAACCAGGATACGGATCCCCTGACCGGACTCTTTAATATGTCCTTCTTCTATCAGCAGGTTCAGATGATGCTGAATTCTCCGAAGAGCAGAAGAAAGAATATTTCAATCGTACATTTTGATATCCCGAACTTTAAGCTTTTCAATGAGCGGAACGGTTTCCGGCTGGGAGACGAACTGCTCTGCGATCTGGCAAAGACCATCCGGGAAGTATTCCGGGACGGGGTTGCATCCAGATTTTCGGACGACCATTTTGTCGTATGCATCACCGGGGATCATGAAAGCGTAAAGCAGAAGATCGAGACCGTCTACAAGCGGATCCTTTTATCCGAGGATACGTCAAAGCGGGTGCGGATCAAGGCAGGCGTTTATTACATGGATGACCGGATGGCGGAGGTGGGCCTTGCCTGCGATCACGCCCGGCTGGCATGCAACAGCATTAAGCGGAGACACGATGTGTATCTTTGTGAGTATGATGAGCTTCTGCGGGAGAATCTCCGCCGTCAGCAGTACGTGGTTGACCATGTGGATGAAGCCATCGAGAGAGAATATATCAAGGTTTATTATCAGCCGGTGATCCGGGTTAAGACAGGTGAGATCTGCGGATATGAGGCCCTGGTCCGCTGGGTGGATCCCATGGTGGGCGTGCTTTCGCCGGCAGACTTTATCGGTACGCTGGAGCAGTTCCATCTGATCCACAAGATCGATATCTATGTGGTTGAGCAGGTCTGCAAGGATTATCGCCGGGTGATCGAATCGGGAGATGTGATCGTTCCCGCCTCCATCAATTTCTCCAGACTGGATTTCGAACTGTGCGACATTTTCGGAAAGGTGGAAGAAATCCGTGCCAAGTATGATGTTCCGCGCAACATGCTGGATCTGGAGATCACGGAAAGTGTCCTGCAGGATGATTTCGGACATGTAAAGGAATCCTGCCAGAAAATGCGGGAGCTGGGTTATCAGATTTGGCTGGATGATTTCGGAAGCGGGTATTCTTCGCTGAATACGCTGGTTGAATACTCCTTTGACGTGCTGAAGCTGGATATGGTCTTCCTCCGGAGCTTTGATCATAATCCCAAGACGGCAACCCTTATGGATTACATCATCCGGGGTGCACGGGGAATGGGGCTGGATCCGCTCTGTGAAGGGGTAGAGACGGAGGAGCATTATGAATTCCTGAAGAAGACCGGCTGCGAGAAGGCACAGGGATATTATTTCGGAAAGCCGATGCCATATGAGGAGACAAAGGCACTTTCCCTTGCAAAGGGAATGAAGTGGGAGAAGCAGGGAGAATAGAGAAGGTACGGTGGAGCCGTTTTGGAGCTTCCGGTGAAACAGGAGGGGCTTATGATCAGGATGGATGATTTCCCGACCCATGTGATGAACGGGGTTGAATATCGTTGCGGACGTCCGCTTCCCTACGGAGCGAATGAGGTGGGAAATAACGGGATCAATTTCTCCGTTTATTCCCGCGATGCCGGGAGCTGTACGCTGCTTTTATTCCACAGGGGAGAGAGCGAGCCGTATGTCAGGATCCCCTTCCCGGAGGAGTTCCGGATCGGAAATGTATTCTCCATGATCGTTTACGGGCTCAACTATGAGGATATGGAATACGCATTTTCCATGGACGGAAGGTATGATCCGGAAAAAGGATACCTGTTCGATAAGGAAAATGTACTTCTGGATCCGTATGCAAGACTGGTGGCCGGACGGGAGGTCTGGGGCGCCGGGAGCAGAAAGGACGAACATTTCCGTGGCTGTGTGATCCCCCGGGATTTTGACTGGGAAGGGGATAAGCCCCTGGAGATACCCATGAAGGATCTTGTGATCTACGAAGCACATGTACGCGGATTTACACAGAGCCCTTCCAGCGGAGTGAAGCGGAAGGGAACATTTGCGGGACTTCTGGAGAAAATCCCCTATCTGAAGGACCTGGGAGTTAACTGTATCGAGCTGCTTCCCATTTTCGAATTTGATGAAATGGAGAATAAGAGGGAGTATAACGGAAAGCGGCTATATAATTACTGGGGATATTCCACGGTATCCTTCTACGCGCCGAAGGCGGGATATGCGGCAGCAGCGTCCGTGGGACTTGCGGCGGAAGAACTGAAGAATATGATCAAACGCCTGCACCGGGAGGGTATCGAGGTCATACTGGATGTGGTGTTCAATCATACGGCGGAAGGATCCGAGGAGGGCCCGTGCTTTTCCTTTAAGGGACTGGATAACCGGACCTACTATCTGCTTACGCCGGAGGGAAGGTATCTCAATTACAGCGGATGCGGAAATACCATGAACTGCAACAACTCGGTTGTGCGGAACTTCATTCTGGACTGCCTCAGATACTGGGTTGCGGATTATCATGTGGACGGATTCCGCTTCGATCTTGCGTCCATTCTTTCCAGGGATGAGGACGGAGAGCCTATGGCGAACCCGCCGCTTCTGGAAACCCTGGCCAATGACCCGATCCTGGGCAGGAGCAAGCTGATCGCGGAGGCGTGGGATGCAGCCGGACTCTATCAGGTCGGAAGCTTCCCTTCCTGGGGAAGGTGGGCGGAATGGAACGGCCGTTTCAGGGACTGTGTCCGCAGATTCGTGAAGAGTGACGGGGACGCGGGACCGGAACTGGTACAGAGACTCCAGGGATCTCCGGATCTTTACGGGGAACGGGGAGCTGAGGCTTCGGTCAATTTTGTCACCTGTCATGACGGCTTCACCCTGTATGATCTGGTGTCCTACAACGAAAAACACAATCTGGAGAACGGGGAAGACAACCGGGACGGTGCAAATGATAACTACAGCTGGAACTGCGGAGTGGAAGGCGAGACGGAGGATGAATCCATCCGGTCGCTCCGTCTGCGTCAGGTGAAAAATGCAGTGACACTGCTTCTTTTGAGCCGCGGGGTTCCCATGCTGCTTTCCGGAGATGAATTCCTGAATACCCAGTCCGGAAATAACAACGTTTACTGCCAGGACGGACCCATTTCCTGGCTGAACTGGGAGGATCTGGAGAAGCATAAGGATGTGCATCAGTTCTTCCGGAAGATGATACATTTCCGGAAGGAACATCCCGTACTCCGGAAATCCGATTTTCAGACGGAGACAAATTCCTCCGGGTACCCGGAACTGTCCTTCCACGGAACAAGACCCTGGGACATCCGGCTGGATGAACCGTTCCACTGCGTATCCTTCCTTTATTCCGAGCCGGCAAAGGAATTCGGGACGAAGAAGGACTGCTTCATCTACTGCATGGTAAATGCGTACTGGGAGGAAAAGGAATACCAGCTGCCGGAGCTTCCGAAGAAGATGAAGTGGGAAGTGGTGGCGGATACTTCCGATGAGACAGGAAAGTCGGACGGGAAGAAGATAAACGGACCGGTGACACTGATGCCGAGAAGTATCATGGTGCTCATCGGAAAGTAAGCAGCATGTAGAGATGGGAAGAAACAGGAAGCAGAAATAAGAAAAAGAAAGAAAAAGAATAGTAAAAGAAAAAGAGAAAAGAATAGTAAAAGAAAAAGAGAAAAGAAGTACCCGGTTTAATAGCCGGGTATTTCCTTTCTCATGCGTTTTGTTTTTTTTATGTCATACATTCTTTCATCCGCCAGGCGAAGCACCTTCATCAGATCAAACTCGGAATCCAGATTGGTGGTATAGTATCCGCAGCTGGTGGTGACGGTGTAGGGCAGATCGGAAATCCGGTTGTATTCCAGAAGATGCTCATCGATCTTCTTTATAATCCCATCCGCATCGCAGTCTCCGATGATCACCGAGAAAAGCTCGTCACCGCCGAACCGGGCGGAAAGGGAGCCTTCCGGACAGGAATCCATCAGCGCCTTGGCCACTGCCGTAATGGAGCGGTCTCCGTCAGCATGTCCGAAGTTATCGTTGATATATTTCAGACCGTCCATATCCGACATGATGATGGTAATGGGCTTGTTCAGATTCTCTTTCTTTTTCATTTCCGCTTCGAAGATCTTGTTAAATCCGATACGGTTGTACAGATCGGTCAGTGCATCGTGCCGGTACATTTCATCCACCTTCTGAAGCAGTGCCCGCTGATGACGGAGATTGATATATCCGCCGATTCCCATGCTGATGGCATTCGTTACGCTGGCGGAACGGGCATAATCCGTAATGATGTAACCCCGGAAGTAGAAGCAGATAAAGCCCAGTGGCTGGTTCATGTAATCCAGTGAATTGAAAATGACCGGATATCCGCTTTCCGTCAGCTCCAGGATACGGTCCCGGTAATCGCCGGCAAGAACATTTTCGAAGGGGTTCGGGGTCTCCTTCACTGAAGGAGGCGCAGCCTCTTCGTGGGTTTCGGCATATGCCGAATCAAAGATCAGATGGAGATTCTTTGCATTTGTCTCCTCCTCGGGAAGAAGGAAGTAGTTCTTCTCGGAATCGAAACATTTCTGATCCACCACGCAAAGACAGTCGTTGGTCTTGTAATTCTTAATGCTTTGGGCCATCTCTTCCGGAGTACCGCTGATCTCCATGTTGGAGCTTACGGTGTACAGAACCCGCGCATCATCCTGATGCCGGTAAAAGCTGTTGTTGAAGCTGCTGATCCGGGTGTGGGACCGGTCCATATGTGCCGGACATCCGCAGGATTCGTTCGGGATCAGCTCCGGAATGATATAGACATCCTCCACCGGCTTGTTCTCCAGGCAGTCCAGCGCCATCTTTGCGGCGGAGGAAGCCAGAAGGGTTGTGTTACAGCTTACGGTGGAGATCATGGGTGAAGTGAAATTAACCTCATCAAATCCGTCGAAACCGGAGACCAGAACCTGATCCGGCACGGAAATTCCGGCGGCTTTCAGGACATCACATACATTGATCGCCATGATATCATTTGCGCAGATAATGGCATCCGGAAGTTCCGGGCGCTGCAGAAGCTTTTCCGTGGCTTCGCGGGCAGGGTCTGCCCAGAAATACCCGTAACTCAGCATGCTGTCGTCAAAGGGAATCCCTTTCTCTTCGAGAATCTTCATGAAGATCCGGATCCGGGCATCGGAAAACGGGTTTGCCGGAAGACCGGCGATCATATGCGGGCGTTTTACCTGATGGTGCTCGAACATATGGCGCACGATCTGCTCAAATCCCCGGTCGTAATCAAAACAGATGTTATGGGAATTCTCGTATTTGCCGTCGATCACAATGACCGGCAGGTTATGGGATTCTGCTTTGGAAATGATTTCGTCGGAAACAGTATGACTCTTGATCTTTTCATCCATGATGATGACCAGGTCGATATCGTCATACGGAATGAGATTATAGACATAGGCTTCGGCGGTCAGCAGGCTTTCATCCCAGTAAATATCGGAGTTTATGGCAAAAACAAGAAGCGCACAGTCATGAACCTTCAGGGTTTCATTCAGATTTGCGATGAAACTGAAGGTCTGGGGATCATAGATCCGCGAGGTTGCCAATGCAATTCTTTTCCGTTTTTTTTCCATAAGATGTACTCCACTGAAAGATAAGACCATGAAAAATAGTATTAAAATCCTGTCCTGTCCCAAAAGGGAATGACCGATCCGAAAACAAACACAATTATACCATGAATCCGAGTGTTCTTCAAGAAAACGGGCGGAAAAAGAGGTGTTGATTTTTTGTTGAGATTCACACATAAAAGAAGATAAAAATCGTTATAATTCATAGTCGAAAAATGAAAAGAGTTGTAGTATAATGGAAAAGGACAACTTTTGGAGGGGGTAGTATATGAAACCATTCAGAAATGCGTACGAAGCGATTAAGAAGTTACTTTCAAAGATATTTTCCAAGGACGAGAAGGGACAGGAAGGAACAGCAGCAGCCGGCGAACCTTATTCCGAGGCAAAGGGAGAGGTAAAACCGGAAGCGCCGGCGGGACCGAAGGAACCGGTTACACCGAAGCCGGAACCGAAGCCTGAACCAAAACCGGAACCGAAGCCGGAGCCGAAACCGGCACCTGAGAAGAAGCCCGAGAAGAAGGCGGATCAGCCGAAGAAGCAGGGATCTTCCAAGAAGCAGAAACCGGAACCGAAGCCGGAGCCGGAGAAGGAACCGAAGCAGGACAAGACAGCTGAGGAAAATATGGAAGCCTACGTTCGTGAGTCGCAGAAGAAGGAAGAAGCGGCTTATGCAGCAGAGGCAAAGCGCAGAGCTGAACGTGCAGCCAAGAGAGAGGCTGAGGAGAAGAGAGCAGAGCAGCGGAATGCAAGACGTGAGATGGAAGCACAGGCCGGTATGGGTGTCCGTCGTGTTACGGATCCGGTTACCGGTGAGGAGGTTCCTCTGGGAGCACTTCCGTCCAGAGCGCTCACGCTGAAGAAATACAGCAAGATCGCATCCACATCGGATGATGTGATCCTTTCCATGAATTCGATCCTGAGACATCCGGATATGCCGAAGAATATCGTTATCCTCGGTAAGAACGGATTCGGTACCGTAAGAGTCGGTGAAGACTTCGCAAGAAGCTTCTACGCAATGGAACTTGTTAAGTCAGATAAGATTGCAAAGATCAGGGCAAAGCAGCTGAACAAGATCGGTCTTGAGAAGCTGGCAGGACTGAAGGGCGGATGTCTGATCATCGAGAATGCAGGTCTTGTACAGCCGGAGAAGCTGGTTGAGGTCATCAAGAACTCCGAACCGGATGAGAATGATTATGTAGTGATCCTGACAGGTGAGATCGATTCTCTTGCAAGATTCTTCGAGGATAATCAGGAGATCGTTGACAAGTTCATTTACCTGATCGGTATCCATAAGATCAAAGAGAAGGGTATGATCTCTCTCGCACGCGGTTACATCAAGGAGAAGGGATACACCGCAGACAAGCCGGTATATGAACAGCTGAAGGTTTCCCTGCAGGGAATGGAGGCAGGTAATATCGACCGCTTCCTGGAATTCCTGGATAAGGTTATGGAAGCTTCAGACAGCAGAGAAAAGGTCGAAGGAAACGGAGACAAAAAAGAGATCCTCGTGGAGGATGTTCGTCGGGCATAGAATATGCCGGTAGAGAAGAAATGGCTCTGTATATTACAGGGCTGTTTCTTTTTCTGCCGGAAGATGATATAGTATACGAAGTCCGATCCCGGACAAAGTAGACGGAAAGGCAGATACACAGTATGAGTATGAAAAAGAAACCGGTAACCGGAATGAAGGATATTCTCCCCAGGGAGATGGAGATCCGTGATTATGCCATCGGGCTGATCAAGGAAACGTATAAGAGATTTGGTTTTACATCGATCGAAACACCCGCAGTGGAGCATATCGAAAATCTTTCCTCCAAGCAGGGCGGTGAAAATGAGAAGCTGATCTTCAAGATCTTAAAGCGCGGAGAGAAGCTGAAGATTGACGAGGCTGAGAAAGAAGAGGATCTGGTGGATGGCGGACTTCGCTATGACCTGACGGTTCCGCTTTCCAGATATTATTCCAACAATGCAAATGAACTGCCCGGTCCCTTTAAAGCATTACAGATGGGAAATGTATGGAGGGCAGACCGTCCACAGCGCGGCAGATATCGTCAGTTTATGCAGTGCGACATTGACATTCTCGGAGAGCCTTCGATCCTTGCGGAGATCGAGCTGATCCTGGCAACCTCCACGCTTCTCGGGAAGCTGGAGTTCTCAAACTTTACCATCCGGATCAATGACAGAAGGATCCTTCGTGCCATGGTGGACTATGCGGGATTCGGTGCCGGACAGGGAGAAGTTGACTATGACGGCATTTTCATCACACTGGACAAGATGGATAAGATCGGTCTGGACGGTGTGAAGGAGGAACTGATCAAAGACGGTTATGAAGAGGCGGTTGTAGATAAGTATCTGGATCTGTTCCGGAAGGTAACGCCGGATGTGGAAGGCCTCATGGCGCTGAAGGAAACCCTGGCAGATTTTCTTCCGGAGGAAATCCTTTCAAATCTTTCCACCATCATGGAAAGCGTGGATGCTGCGAAGGAAGCGGATTTCAGGATGGCCTTCGATCCTACGCTGGTTCGCGGAATGTCTTATTATACGGGCCCGATCTTCGAGATCTCCATGGATGAATACGGCGGATCCGTGGGTGGCGGCGGACGCTACGATGAAATGATCGGACGCTTTACCGGCCAGCCGACTCCGGCCTGCGGTTTCTCCATCGGATTTGAGCGGATCGTGATGCTGCTTCTGGAGAAAGAGTTCCGGGTTCCGGGCAGTGCGGAAAAGACGGCATATCTGATCGAGAAGAATATGTCCGGTGAGAATATGAAGAAGATCCTTACGAAGGCAAAGAAGCTTCGTGCGGAGGGACAGAGCATCAACATCGTCATGATGAAGAAGAATAAAAAGTTCCAGAAGGATCAGCTGACTGCGGAAGGCTATACCACGATCGTTGAGTTCTTCGCAGACAGGGACGTAGAAGAGTAAATACAAAAACAAAAAATAAAACAAAAAACTAAACAAAGAGTAAAGCAAAAAAAACAGAAAAAATTTTTTTTAAAAAATCACTCTCTTTCAGTTCGGTTTCAGTTACGCCTGTTAAAGTACAGTCATACAAAGCAGACAGGTGTTGGATCGGGGTATCACCCGGAGGATCAAAACCGGATAGAAAGGGAGTGATTTTATGTGTAAAAGGAGATTAAGAAATCTTACAACTATAATTGCAGCCATCGCACTGGCAGGAACTCTTGCGGCATGCGGAAACGATACGGGATCATCCGCTTCTTCCAAGGCAGATTCAAGTGTATCTGCAAGCGCTGAATCATCCCAAACAACATCGGCAAAATCCGATTCAAAGGAAGAAACTTCAACCACCACACATACAAGCAACAGTGAAGCCACACTTACTTCGGCAAATGTATCTTCCACCGGAGCGATCGATGCATCGGAACTCTTTACGGAACGTGACCTGGAACAGACAGCGGATCTGTCAGAGGCCAAAACCTGTACGGTCAGCGACGGACAGACGATCGAGATTACGGAAGAGGGAGTTTATGTGATCGAAGGAACCGCATCCAATGCGGAAATCATCGTAAATGCAGCGGACGAAGACAAGGTACAGCTGGTATTATCCGGTGTAAGTATCACAAATGACAGTCAGCCCACGATCTACGTAAAGAACGCAGACAAGGTTTTCATAACCACATCATCCGGTACGGAAAACACACTTTCCGTCACAGGTACATTTACGGAAGATGGTGATACAAATACGGATGCAGTGATCTTCTCCAAAGATGATATCGTTCTCTCGGGACAGGGAATCCTGAATATCAACTCGACGGATAACGGAATCTCAGGCAAGGATGATATGAAGGTCACAGGCGGAACCATTAATATCACTGCTGCCGACGCTGCACTGGAAGTAAATGACGGAATCGCCATCGCAGACGGAACCATTAATATCACGACTTCCGGCGACGGACTCCATGCGGAAAATGATGACGATAACAGCCAGGGCTGGGTTTACATTTGCGGAGGAACCCTGAATATACAGTCACAGGATGACGGGATCCATGCCACAACCATCGCACAGTTTGACGGCGGAACCGTTTCCATTACCGCAGCAGAAGGAATCGAGGGAACCTGGATCCAGATGAATGACGGAACCATCGAGATCAATGCAACGGATGACGGCATCAATGCAGGAAATAAGTCCTCCTCTTACACGGTAGCTGCTGAAATTAACGGAGGATCCCTCACCATCAATATGGGTCAGGGAGATACGGATGCCATCGACTCCAACGGAAATCTCGCCATTACCGGCGGAACCCTGAATATCAATGCACAGTCTCCGTTCGACTATGACGGCACACTGACACATACCGGAGGAACCATTTACGTGAACGGTACCGAGACCACCGAGATCACCAGCCAGATGATGGGCGGTGGCATGGGTGGCGGAATGGGCGGCGGCCGTATGGGCGGTCCCGGCGGGCACTAGGTCACGCGCCGGGCTACGCAAAGAACCGTGCACAGAACCTGAGAATTCTTCTTTGCGGAAGAATAGGGATATGCTATAATATTTCCATATTCGTGAAGGAAGAGATATGGAAATGGAAGGTAAATTATCCAGAAATAAAATAAAATATATCGCCATCCTTGCGATGGCAGTGGATCATATCGGGATGAATTTCATCCCGATTTCCACGTTTCCGGGACTTTTATGCAGGATCATCGGACGTTTCTGTGCGCCGGTCATGTGTTTCTTTCTGGCAGAGGGATATGTTCATACCCGCTCGAAGAAAAGCTACGGGAAGCGGCTGCTGATCTTCGGACTGATCTCCCAGATTCCTTTCGCGCTGATGAATTACGGCGGGCCGGAGCGGGATGCGCTTACAGGTGCAGTCCTGGGAAGCGGCGGGGATTTCTTTTGGAAATGTGTGAAGAATGCACTGCTCACACCGCAGTTTAATATGATCTTAACGCTGTTTTTGTCCTTTCTGATCCTCTATGTCTACGATCTGGTTCCGGGAGAAAGGCTGCGGATCACCTTGATCGGCCTTTGTCTTGCGGCCAGCATGCTCTGCGACTGGGGACTTGTGGGACCGCTTTATACGCTGGCTTTTGCGATAAATCGCGGGGACCGGAGAAAGCAGGTCATTTCCTTTTCGGTGATCACCGCCGGGTTTGTTTTGGTGCAGACGTCATTCTGCCTGCTGAATCATGCGCATTGGTACGGGGAAATGTGGCAGCTGGGGCTGTTCCTCTTCCTTCCGGTACTGTTTCTCTACAACAATGAACCGGGAAGCAGGAAGGCATTTCATAAATGGTTTTTCTACATTTTCTATCCGCTGCATTTTATGATCCTCTGGGGTCTGGAGTGGATCCTGGCTTACGCATGAGGGACCGCTGTTTCAAATCTCTGTTAAGCAGGAGATGAGCAGGAAAAAAATATGTATCATATGGAAAAAGCGTTTGGTAGAAAAGCAAGACTATGTTACAATGAAAGTCGGGGACAAATGAAAGGGGAGTCCGGGGTTCCGGACCGTGAATAAAAAGGAGCCAGGTATGAAGAAGTGGGATGGTTTTGTAAAAGGTGTTAATCTGGGTGGATGGATCTCCCAGTTTGCAAAATATGATGAGGAACATTTCCGTACATTTATCACGAAGAGTGATTTTGAACGGATCAAGGGGATGGGCTTTGACCATGTCCGGATCCCGGTAGATTATGTTCTGCTGGAGGATGAGGAAGGAAACCGGAATCCTCTGGGATTCGAGATTCTGGAGCAGGCACGGCAGTGGTGCCATGAGTACGGGCTCCGGATGATCATCGATGTGCATGAAGTGTTTGGATATTCCTTTGATCCTTTGAAGAAGGAAATGGATCGGGAGAAATTCTTTTATGATGATGCGCTCCAGGAGAGATTCTTTACACTCTGGTCCAGGGTTGCCCAGACATTTGGCCGGGATCCGGACACGGTTGCGCTGGAGCTTCTGAATGAAGTGGTTCTGATGGGTGTGGCTGAGGCATGGAATAAGGTGGTTTCGAAGACCATTGACGTGATCCGGAAGGACGCACCGGATTCCTGGATCGTGGTAGGCGGTGTCTGCTACAATGCCATCACATCCGTAAAGCTTCTTGATCCGCCGAAGGATGACAAGATCGTTTATAATTTCCATTGCTATGAGCCCATCATTTTCACACATCAGGGAGCTTACTGGATCGACGGTATGCCGGCCGATTACAGGATCGGATATCCGGATACCATGGAGAAATACAGGAATGACAGTCAGAAATACGCCAGTGAGCTGGTGGGAGCGCTCTTCAGCACAAAAGCCACCTCCATCGGCCCGGAGTATTTTGAGGATCTGCTGATCCCGGCCATCGAGGCGGCAGAGAAATATGATGTTCCGCTTTATTGCGGGGAGTACGGTGTGATCGAGATAGCGCCCATGGACAGCACGCTTCGCTGGTTCCATGATATTCACGGCGTTTTTGATAAACACGGGATCGGTCGCGCGATCTGGAATTATCATGAAAAGGATTTCGGTCTGATCGATAAATATTATGAATCAATCAGGGATGAGATACTGAACTGACGGCGGAGTATTGGAGGAGTTATGAAGTACAAATGTCCTTGTTGCTCATACTACACGCTGGAGGAACCGTCCGGACAGTATGAGATCTGCCCGGTCTGTTTCTGGGAGGACGATCCGAAAGCCCTGGAGGCACCGAATATCGCCTTTGGAGCCAATCATATCAGCCTGAAAGTCGCAAAGATGAATTTTAAAGAGATCGGAGCCTGTGATCCGGATGCGCTTCGTTCCGTCCGAAAACCCGAGGAAGGAGAGATTGATCCGGCAAAGGCCCTGAAGCTGATTCGCGCAAGCGAACTGTGGCAGAAGGCGGGCGCGTATTATGTCCGTATTCAGGCAAATGCAAAGCGTTATGAGATCGATCTCCAGACAGAATTTGATGAGCATGATGAAGATGATGAAACAAAATATATAGTCCTGGTGGATGGCTTTCTTCCGGTTGCAACCTGCCGCATCTATCCCTGCAATGAAGGATATATGATGCTGGGCCGTGTTGTGGTTCTTCCCGAGTATGAGAAGAGAGGGATCGGTACAAGGCTTCTTAAGGAAGGGGAAGCGTGGGCGAAGGATCTTGGATATAACCGGATCGTGATCGAGGCCCGTGCAATCCTTGCGGACTTTTATGAGTCACGCGGTTACATTCTTGATTCCAAGAATTTTATTCACAGGGAACCCTTTGACTGCGTCCGGATGATGAAGAATCTGTAGAGGGTGAAGTCGAAGGAACGATCAAAATTAGGACCGGGAGACAGGAAACCTGAAAACAGGAAACCGGGAAACAGGAAGCCGGGAAACGGAAACTAAGGGGACAGAATTCAGATGTTTAGAAATAACAAACGGATAATACTGATCATATGCTTTTTTGTCGTCCTTATTATCGCATGCAGTGCGATATTTGTTGCGATCCGTATGAAGAACAAGGATTCTTCGGGTGGAAACGGCAGTTCTTCTTCGGGAAATCATTCGGATCTGCTTCCGGTCAAGCCGGGAACCTCCTCTTCCCAGGAGAAGGACACGGAGTCCCGGGAGAAGGACACGGAATCCCGGGAGAAGGACACGGGGTCTCAGGAGAAGGACACGGAGTCCGGGAAGAAGAATGCAGAGAAATTATGGTTCCGGACCAAGGCCCAGAGGGATCAGCATTACCAGAAGCATGGAAAGGAAATGGGATTTCCTTCCCCGGAGGCTTATCTGGACGGTGCAAATGAAGTGGTAAATGATCCGTCGAGTCTTCACAAGACGGAGAAGGAAGATGGCGATGATGTTTATTACCGGGAGCGGGACAATGCATTTGTGGTAGTCTCCACCGACGGATACATCCGCACATTTTTCTATCCGAACGGCGGAAAGGCTTATTTTGACCGCCAGTGATAAGCGGCAAACGGAATAAGAAATAAGGCAGACAGAGACAAGACAGATGTGGATATGCATCTGTCTTGTCGATTTTGTTATGAGAGATACGGCTGCGTGATCCGGGTTCCGGAACACTATGCTGGTGTGGATTGTAAAGGATAGTTCATTTGACAGACAGAATAAAGTCTTGTAGTATCTATTCTGATATTTTCTGTTTATAGAGAGGGATTAAGAGAGGGATTAAATATGCTTTCAAAATTCAGTGTAAAGCGTCCATATACGGTTTTGGTGGGAGTCGTTATGATTCTCGTCCTGGGATATGTGGCGTACACAAAGATGACGGCGGATCTGCTTCCGAATATGAGTTTTCCGTATGTTATCATAATTACAACGGATCCGGGAGCAAGCCCGGAGGAAGTGGAGTCGGATGTTACGGCGAAACTGGAATCCTCACTGGCTACCACATCGAATCTGAAAACACTGCAATCCGTATCCAGGAACAGTGTTTCCATGGTGGTTCTGGAATATGAGCAGACTGCAAATATGGATTCCACCATGATCGAGATACAGCAGAAGCTGGATCAGGTGGCAGGTTCCTTTGCGGATTCCATCGGCACACCGATGATCATGCAGATCAATCCGGATATGCTGCCCATTATGGTTGCAGCCATCGGTGTAGAGGATATGGAACCCACAAAGGTTTCTACCTATGTAGAGAACAGTATCGTTCCGCAGCTGGAGAGTATTGAAGGTGTGGCTTCCGTAAATGCATCCGGCGGTATCGAGGAAACGATCCAGGTTACCCTGAATCAGGATAAGATCGATGCGCTGAACGAAAAGGTAATGAAGGAGATCCGCGGGCAGTTCAAGGATGCCGAGGATGAGATCGACAAGAATAAAAGTGAGATCGAAAGCGGCCAGGCCAAGCTGGAAAGCGGAAAGGCCGAACTGGCAAACAAGATCAGCGAGGGAGAAACTGCACTGAACACCCGGAAGATCCAGCTGTACACAACGGCTGCGGATCTGGATCGTCAGCTGGTGGATCTGCAGGCAACGGAGCAGGGCCTGGATTCCGCCATCACTACCCTTACCGAGCTGGCAGATAACGTAAAGAAACTGCAGGACGGGATCAAAAAACTGGATGACGGCATCGCCGAGATGAAAAAACTGGAGGAGGATCTGAAGAAGGTCGGAGCTCTTCCGGATGATCAGCTGAAGGAAGCCACGGGAATGACCCGTGCACAGTATAATAAGAAGATGGCGGAGCTGGCTGCACAGATCGCAGCGGCAGAAGCCCAGAGAACTGCACTCCAGACACAGCTGGATGAGATTAACGCACAGATCAAGACCGTCGGACAGACACTTTCTCTGTCCCAGTACGGGGTCAAGATGAATTCCGTTGACGACATTCCCGCAGCGCTTCAGGCGCTGGGCCAGGCAAAGACCCAGGTGAAGACCGGAATCGCAACCATTGAGACTGCAAAGGAACAGGTGGAAGCAGGAAAGGCGACCATCGATCAGGCCCTTACGGAATTAAACAAAAATGAGATCCTGGGAACGCTTCAGATCAGTGATGCATCCATGCAGCTGATCTCCGGTTCGGCAGCACTGAAAAATGCGGAAGATACGATGGCATCCACAAAGTCCGAGGCAGAGTCCAAGGCGGATATCAATAACGTGCTTTCCGCTGATGTGATCCGTCAGCTGCTGGTGGCACAGAACTTCGACATGCCGGCAGGCTACCTTAAGGAAGAGGACGGGAATTACCTGATCAAGGTCGGAGATTCCATTACTACGGTAGAGGACCTTCAGAATCTGGTCCTGATCGACCTGGGGATGAATTCCATCGGAAAGGTATATCTGTCGGATGTGGCAGATGTGGAAGTAACGGATAATTCGGATTCTTCCTATGCCCGGATCGACGGAAAGCCGGCAGTACTTCTTTCTTTTGAAAAGCAGACCGGTTATGCCACCGGTGATGTTACGGATCTGATCCTGGAGAAATTCAAGAGTCTGGAAAAGACAGAGGATGAGAAGATTTATTTCTCTGCTCTGATGAACCAGGGCGTTTACATTGACATGATCGTAAAATCAATCCTTCAGAACATGCTTCTGGGTGCGGTACTCGCCATCCTGGTGCTTATCATTTTCCTGAAGGATTTCAGACCGACGCTGATCATTGCATGTGCGATCCCGCTTTCCGTGGTATTTGCCATTGTACTGATGTACTTCTCGAATATTTCACTGAATATCATTTCCATGTCCGGTCTGGCACTGGGTATCGGTATGCTGGTGGATAACTCCATCGTAGTTATCGAGAATATCTACCGTCTGCACAGCAAGGGCATGTCGATCAAGAAGGCCTGCGTAAACGGTGCAGGTCAGGTTGCGGCGGCTATTACATCCTCCACGCTGACTACGGTCTGCGTATTCGCGCCGATCATTTTCACGGAGGGTATCACGCGGCAGCTGTTTGTGGATATGGGTCTTACGATCCTTTATACACTGGGCGCCAGTCTTGCGGTTGCGCTTACGCTGGTGCCGGCGATGGCACAGGGCGTGCTGAAGCGGCCGAAGGAGGTTCGCCACGGATTATATGATAAGTTCCTGAATGTATACGGACGATTCCTGCGGAAGGCCATGAAGTTTAAGGCGATCGTGTTCCTTCTGGCAGTGGGACTCCTTGTTCTCAGTGTCTATCTTTCCTTGAGGAACGGTACTGCATTTATGCCGGAAATGACCTCCACACAGATCACGGTACAGCTTTCCGCTCCGGAGGGTGAGACCCGTGAATTTGAGGAGATGACCGGTTACTCCGACCAGCTGATGAAGAATCTCCAGGATGTGGAAGAGATTGAGACCATCGGTGCCATGGTTGGTTCCGGAACCGTGGTAGGCGGTCTCGGAGGAATGGGAAGCGGAGGCAGTCTCGGCGGTTCCTCCACATCGGTTACCATGTACATTCTTCTGAAGGAAACGGCTACCGCATCCAATCAGGAGATGACGGATAAGATCAATAATGCCGCTAAGGATCTGAACTGTGTAGTGACAGTCAATACATCAATGATGGATATGAGCGCGCTTTACGGCTCGGGCATTTCCATTCAGGTAAGGGGGCGTGATCTTAAGGTTCTGCAGGATCTGGCAAGAAAAGTAGGGGAAGAACTGGAGAGCATTAACGGAGTTGAGAAGGTCAAAAACGGCCTGAAAAATATGGAGCAGGAGGTTGTGATTTCTGTCGATAAGGAGAAGGCTGCAAAGTACGGCATGACCGTTGCGCAGGTTTTCCAGATCATTTACAAGAAGACAGCCGAAACTTCCTCATCCATGAAGCTTGCTACGGCAACCAAGGATTATGATGTATATGTAAATTCTGCCGAACAGGCATCCATGACGGTAGAGGATCTGAATAAGCTTACATTTACCTATAAGGATCAGAAGACCGGAGAAGAGGAGGAGATCCCGCTGACAAGGATCGCTACCATCAGTCAGCGTGAGGAGCTGTCCAGTATCAACCGCGAGTCGCAGACCCGCTACATCAACATCAGCGCATCCGTAGCAGAAGGTTACAATGTAGGTCTGGTCGGAAATGATGTAGAAAAGGCAATGAAGAATATCGATGTTCCGGAAGGATATACCATCAAGATCGGTGGTGAAAATGAAGCAATCAACGACGCGATGAGTCAGGTCCTTCTGATGATGCTTCTGGCAGTTGTGCTGATCTATCTGATCATGGTGGCACAGTTCCAGAGTCTTCTTTCAC
>CADBOV010000125.1 GCA_902796385.1 uncultured Lachnospiraceae bacterium | reverse complement strand
CCGATCCATACCTCCATCCGGAAGATCGATCCGTCCCTGATCGAGGCATCCCATGATCTGGGCGCAAGCAAAAGCCAGACCTTCTGGAAGGTTACATTTAAAATGTCGATCCCGGGTGTGATCAGCGGTGTAATGATGACATTCCTTCTGTCCATCTCAACCTTCGTTATTCCGAAGCTGCTGGGCGGCGGACAGTATATGCTGATCGGTAACCTGATCGAGAATCAGTTTGTTTCCGTCGGAGACTGGAATTTCGGAAGCGCGCTTTCCATTATTCTGACGATCATCATTTTCATCGGTATTCTCCTTATGAAGAAATTCGACAAAAAAGAAAAGGAGGATGACTGATGGGCAAATTGAGTAAGAAGAGCAAAGCGCTCTATATTGCGTATATATCGGTTCTGTTCGTGTTTTTCTACCTGCCGATCGTGGTAACCATGATCTACTCGTTTAATGAATCCAAGAGTCTGACCAACTGGACCGGTTTCTCCTTCCGTTGGTACGGACAGCTGATTGCTGACGGATCCATTATGAAAGCGGTGTTTGTATCGGTTACCATCGCAATCTTTGCAACGATCATTTCAACGGTACTGGGAACCCTTACGGCCATCGGACTTTCAAAGTCCAAGAAGGTCCTTCGTGAGACGATCCTGAATGTGAATAATATCCCGATTATGAATCCGGACATTGTTACGGCAATCGGACTTATGCTCCTTTTCTCATCCGTTGCGATGCCGAGAGGATACTTCACCATGCTGATCGCTCACGTGGCATTTTGTACACCGTTCGTTATCACCAGTGTGTATCCGAAGGTACGGTCCCTGGATCCTGCCATAGCGGATGCGGCGCTGGACCTTGGGGCTACGCCTTTTGAGGCACTTGTGAAGGTTATCCTTCCCATGCTGAAGGACGGGATCTATGCCGGCGTGCTGCTTGCATTTACCATGTCCTTCGACGACTTTGTTATTTCGTATTTCGTAACGGGAAATGGTGTGCAGAACATTTCCATCGTTGTATATAACATGACGAAGCGTACAAATCCCACGATCAATGCGCTTTCCACCATCGTGATCCTGGTGATCGCCGTGACGCTTATCATTTCCAAGCTGATCCCGGCAATGCTGAAGAGTACCATGCGGAAGATCCTGATCGGAATGCTGTTTGTACTGGTGGGTGTTTCCATTTATGCCGGAGCCCAGGGCGGAAAACGTACACTCCGGGTATACAACGCCGGAGAATACATCGCACCGGGTATGGTGGAAAAATTCGAGGAGCTCGCAGACTGTAAAGTGATCTATGAGACCTTTGATTCGAATGAAAGTATGTATACGAAGTTGAAGAGCGGGGCGCAGTATGATGTGCTGATCCCTTCGGATTACATGATCGAGCGGCTGGTCAAGGAAGAAATGATCCAACCCATCGATTGGAAGGAAATCGGGACAAAGAATAAGCTCAATCCGTTGATCATGAATATGAATTATGATCCGGGAAATAAGTATTCCGTTCCGTATTTTGCAGGCTCCGTAGGTATTCTTTATGACAAGACGGTTGTGGATCCGCAGGATCTGGAACAGGGCTGGGATCTGCTTAAGAATACCAAATACAAGGGAAATGTATATATGTATGATTCAGAGCGCGATTCTTTCATGGTTGCCCTTAAGGCCCTTGGCTATTCCATGAATACCACGGATACTGCGGAGATCAACAAGGCCTATGAATGGCTTCTGGATCAGAGAGACAAGATGGATATTGTCTACGCAGGAGACGATGTGATCGATAATATGATCTCCGGAAACAAGGCGATCGCTGTCGTATATTCCGGTGATGCGGCTTATATCATGACGGAAAATGAGGATATGGAGTACTTTGAACCAAGTCAGGGTACCAATATCTGGTGCGACGGTATGGTCATGACAAAGGACTGCAGTGATAAGGAACTGGCATATGCATTCATGCGGTTTATGACGGAATACGATTATGCATATGAGAATTCCGAATATGTCGGATATACCTCACCGGTGCTGGCGGTTGCGGAAGAACTCAGCGCCACGGAATATGAAGGAGTCAGTGCATATTCACCCGGATTCGGCGGCGAAAAGAACGAAGTATTCTGCTATCAGGATACAAAGACAAAGGAGCTGTTCGCAAATCTGTGGACCAAGGTGAAGGCTTATTAGCGGTTACGAAGAAACTATGTTAATATCATGGCATTTATGATATAATGATAGACAGGGTTATTATCATTTGAATTCTGTTGGAGGATCATTTTATGAGTGCGTCGTCAAAAGCCGAAAGCGGCAATGTGACACAATCCGAAGCAGCTTCGGTCGAGGCTGAGGCCGCATCGGAGCAGAAGGACAGAGGGGACGACAAAAAGAAAAACGGCCGTCTCTCAAAGGAATCCATCTCCGAACGGACCGGTAAGTGGGACAAGAAGGATATAAACAGAGGAATCATTCTTACGATATCCCTTTGTGCGGT
>CADBOV010000124.1 GCA_902796385.1 uncultured Lachnospiraceae bacterium | reverse complement strand
TCCGTTGGTCAAGCGGCTAAGACGCCGCCCTCTCACGGCGGAAACAGGGGTTCGATTCCCCTACGGACTACTAAGAAATGAGAAAAGCTCCTGCAGATTTCTGCAGGAGCTTTTCTCATGTATTTCATTACCGGTTGTAATTATAGGATATGAGCGTATTGATACGTTCTTCCTTCGGTTCCTTATCCCCCAGGCTTTCACAGGGGATATCTACCAGGATGTACCTTTCGGTATGTCCGCGGTATACATGGGTTTCATTTACCTTCACGATCTCTTCGATCAGTACATTTACCGTTTCATTTTCAAAAAGAGATTCATATGCAGCCATCTGGCGTTCCTTCAGTTCCAGAAGCCTTCGGACCCGGTCCTTCTTTACGGATTCCGGCAGGTGGCCGTCCATTTTGTCTGCATTTGTCCCTTTCCTTCTGGAGTAGGGGAATACATGCATCTCATAAAGGGAAAGATCCGACAGTGTCCGGTATGTGGTTTCAAATTCTTCCTCGGTTTCACCCGGGAATCCAACGATAATGTCGGAGGTCAGTGCAGGCCGGTCGTAATATTTCCGGAGTCTGTCAACGATGGTATGGATATCCCCGGTTGTATAATGCCGGTTCATCCGCTTCAGAACCGTGTCACATCCGCTTTGCAGCGAGAGGTGGAAGTGGGGGCATACCTTCGGCAGCTTTACGATACGGTCCAGGAATTCCTCCGTCAGGATCCGCGGTTCCAGGGAACCCAGCCGGATCCGCTCGATCCCGGGGATCTCCGCGACACGGCAGACCACATCAGCCAGGGAGAATTCGCCGATATCTCCGTAGGAAGAAATGTTGATCCCCGTCAGAACCACTTCCTTTACGCCGGAAGCAGCAAGGGTGTTTACCTCATCAATGATGGAAAGAATGGGTTTGTTCCGGATCCTTCCGCGGACGTAGGGGATGATACAGTAGGTGCAGAAGCTGTTGCAGCCGTCCTGGATCTTCAGATAACTCCGCGTATGGGTTTCCGGCATGCGGATGCGGAGATCCTCAAATTCCGGATCCTTTGCGATATCCACGATATTGTCTTTTACGGGCTGTCCCAGCAAATGTGCCTCCACCAGACGGACCATATCACGTTTCCGGTTGTTTCCGATGATCAGGTCGGCATCGATCGAGCTGTCCTCGCTCCGGTTGGTGACCGCCTGGACATAGCATCCGGTGGCCACAATGAGAGCGTCCGGATTTTCCTTCCGGAGCTTGCTGATCATCTGCCGGGATTTCCGGTCGGCGATATTTGTAACGGAACAGGTATTGATAATGCAGATGTCTGCATCATTTTCCTGTCCTTTTACCGCGCCGGCTGCGAAAAATGCCTCATAGATGGCGTCGGATTCATACTGGTTTACCTTGCATCCGAGTGTCAGGATGTATATTTTTTTATCTTTGAAAATCTGATCCATTGGTTCTCCGTTTTGCGGGAAATGATCTTCCGAACAGCGTTTCATTTCCTCTTTGCATTTTAATCACTATGTGTTATGATAACATATGTAAATAAAAATTACACGAAATCTTTGGAGGGAATAGATATGACATCTGTAAAAGTATCGCTTAGTTCGATTGACAAGGTTAAGGCTTTTGTAAATGATATCAGTGGTTTTTCAGCTGATTTCGATCTGGTGGCAGGACGTTACGTAATCGATGCAAAGTCCATCATGGGTATCTTCAGTCTGGATATTTCCAAGCCGATCGATCTGAACATTTATGCTGAGGATAATATGGATGAGATCATGACCGCACTTAAGCCGTATCTGGTTGAGGAGTAAGCTTTGCTGGATCAGGAAATGCGTGAGCCGTTGTTCGATTATTTAGATGAGAATTTCGGCAAAATACGAATATTGGAAGAGAAAGTCATCCAGGGCTCCCGTGCCGATGTATTGGGAGTCCTGGATGGTTATTTTGTTGGCTTTGAGATTAAGTCCGATCAGGATACCTATGAAAGGCTGAAAACACAGGTAAAAGATTATGACAGGTTCTGTGATTTCTGCTATATCGTCGTGGGTGCCAGCCACAGGAAACATGTGGCGGAGCATGTGCCGGAGCACTGGGGGATCCTTGTGGTCACGGAGGATGGCGTGGAAATGGACCGCGGTGCGGATGACAATCCGAATGCCGGACTGGAGCATCAGATCACGCTGATGTGGAAGAGGGAGCTTTTCCGTCTGCTGGAGCTGAATAACTGCCCGAAGTATACGAATATGAGCAGGAAGTTCATCGGCGAGAAGCTGCTTCTCAAGGTGGATCATGCCCTGCTGAAGAAGCAGATGACGGAATTGATCTTTGAGCGGGACTATACGGTATTTGACCAACAGCCCACCATTTCCGAGAAAATAGAAAAGAAAAAACGTGTCGTAAGGGTGAAGAAAGCCATAGCGGGAGAACGGAAGAGGGCCCAGACGACGCACTACGTGGGAAAACGCAGAAAACCGGGAACCCGGAAGAAAAAATGATCGGAATAAAACGATCGGAATGAAAATGATCGGAACGAAAATGATCGGAACGAAAATGATCGGAACGAAATGAAATGCTACATCGATTTCGAAAAGAAGGAGAATACGCATGGAAATGAGAGAGATAAGTATAGACGGATTGGAAAAGCTTGCAAGCAGTCAGAACGGAAAGGTCTATCGCCTGAATGATGAGCAGATCGTGAAGGTCTTTAATCCGCGGACGACTTCCTTAGAAATGATCCGGAGAGAGAAGGAAGCTGCCAAACGGGTTTTCGTACACGGCATTCCGACCGCTATCTCATATGATATCGTAAAGGTCGGGGACCGTTACGGGATCGTTTATGAACTGATCAATGCGAAAACCATGGGGGAAATGCTTCAGGAGCAGCCGGGACGTCTGGAGGAATATGCCATCCGTATGGCGAAGATGCTGAAACATCTGCACTCCAAAAGGTTTGAGGGCGGTGAGCTTCCGGACGGAAGACTGAACCTTCATATCTGGGCGGATATCGCAGAGCAGAGCGGTTATTATCCGGTTGAAACGGTGGATGGACTCCGGTCGCTGATCGACAGCATCCCGCCCCGGGATACATTTGTTCATGGGGATTACAATCCGGGAAATATCCTGATCGCAGATGATGAATTCGTGCTGATCGATCTGGGAAGCGCATCGGTCGGGCATCCGGTGATCGATCTTATCTCCACATACCAGTTGATGATGATCGTTGCCGAACAGCCGGACGGAGCAGAGAAAAATATGAATATTTCCGGGAAACAGGCAAAGAAAATGTGGGACTACTTCATCCGGGAGTATCTGGGGACAGAGGATGCGAAGGAGATAGAAGAAGCGGAGGAAACCCTGCGGTTCTATGTGCTGATCCGCGGACTTGCCGGTGTGGCCATCACCACGATGATCGATGAGGAGCAGAAAGAGGAGTACGCAAAACGGCTGAACGACATGTTCCTGAAGGGGATCAATCATTTTCGCCTGAATCCGCTGGTATCCGGAACGGATTCCTATCATCTGATGACACGGAATTAATAACAGGGACAGGTGACAAGGGATACACGACAATAAATGCGGATAGGAAATATAACAAAAACAGCGTCAAGAAAAAATACTTGACACACAGATTTCAATAGTGTATTATAACCAAGGTCGTAGAGAAACTATGCCTGTTTATAAGGAAATGGATTATGGAACGGATCGTCCGGCAAACCATGCTGTATGATTTTTATGGCGAATTATTGACAGAACACCAGCGGGAGGCTTACGAAGAGGTGGTCATGAATGACCTGTCCTATGCAGAGCTTGCCAGGCTGGAGGGGATATCCAGACAGGGAGCGTATGATATGATCCGCCGCTGTGACAAGCAGCTGGAGGAATATGAAGAGAAGCTTCATCTGGTGGAACGTTTCCTTACGATACGCGAACGGCTGCAGGAAATAGAGGAAACAGCGAAGGAACTGAAAAATGTTTCCGGAGATGAAAGCACGGGCGTTCTGGCTGAGAAGATCCGTAAGCAGTCGGAAGAGATCCTGGAGCAGTTGTAAGAACAGTCGTTCTCAGGGATAAGAGAGAAAGAGATCGGCACATTTGCCGGGAATCATGAGGTATATATGGCATTCGACAGTTTAAGTGATAAACTTCAAAATGTATTTAAGAAGCTGCGGAGCAAGGGTATCCTGAAGGAAGATGATGTAAAGGATGCCATGAAGGAGGTTAAGCGTGCGCTGCTTGAGGCGGACGTAAACTTCAAGGTTGTTAAGCAGTTCATCAGCTCGGTCAGCGAGCGCGCGGTCGGTGAAGAGGTCATGAAGGGCCTGAATCCCGGTCAGATGGTTGTAAAGATCGTTAAGGAAGAACTGGTCAACCTGATGGGTTCGGAGATCACGGAAATGAAGCTCCGTCCGTCAAATGAGCAGACAGTCATCATGATGTGCGGTCTGCAGGGTGCAGGTAAGACCACCACCGTGGCAAAGCTTGCCGGTCAGTTCAAGAATAAAGGTAAGAAATGTATGCTGGTTGCCTGCGACATTTACCGTCCGGCAGCGATCCAGCAGCTGCAGATCAACGGCGATAAGGTGGGTGTTCAGGTCTTCTCCATGGGGACGGAGCATAAGCCGGTAGACATCGTGAAGGCTGCCCTTACCACGGCAAAGAAAGAAGATTATCAGATCGTATTTGTAGATACCGCAGGACGTCTGCATATTGATGAAGAACTGATGCAGGAGCTTCGGGATATCAAGGATGCGGTTACTGTGGATTATACGCTTCTGACGGTGGATTCCATGACCGGACAGGATGCGGTAAATGTGGCAACCACATTTAATAATGAACTGGGGATCGACGGCGTTGTGCTTACAAAGCTGGACGGTGATACCCGGGGCGGTGCGGCACTTTCCATTCGTTCCGTGACAGGAAAGCCGATCCTGTACGCAGGTATGGGCGAAAAGCTGACGGACCTGGAGCCGTTCTATCCGGATCGTATGGCTTCCCGTATCCTGGGAATGGGAGATGTGGAAAGCCTGATCGAGAAGGCACAGGCTGCCATCGATGAGGAAAAGGCCATCGAGATGGAGCAGAAGCTCCGAAAGGCAACCTTTGACTTCAACGATTTCCTGGATCAGCTGGATCAGATGGAGAAGATCGGAAGTCTTTCCGACATCATGGGCATGATGCCCGGTATGGGAAAGATGAAGGATGTGGAGATCGATGATAATGCGACCGTACATCCGAGAGCGATCATTCAGTCCATGACACCGGCGGAGCGGGCAAATCCGGATCTGATCAATATGAGCCGGAAGCAGAGGAT
>CADBOV010000123.1 GCA_902796385.1 uncultured Lachnospiraceae bacterium | reverse complement strand
CTTCTTAAATCCCTTCATTCATTCTTACCTCTTCATACTCTGTTCCCAAAGCCTGTAATACAGGGGTACTCTCCTGTCCATCTTCAAAGGGAATCTCTCCCTGCTCTCTCTGACGATACCAGGATCTATATCCACTGTAATAAGCCTCTCATCTTCATACAGATCATTCAATCTGTTCCCGGTAGGATCATAGACTGCACAATGGCCGTTATAGATCAGTCCGTCTCCTTCTCCGGTACGATTAACTCCCACTACAAACACCTGATTCTCAATGGCCCTGGCACTTAACAGAGCATCCATCTGCTCTACACGACTCCCAGGCCAGTTGGAAATCACAAATATTATTTCACTTTTATCAGAACTGACCTGGAAAATTTCCGGGAATCTCAGATCATAGCAGATAAATGCTCCAAGAACCGTATCCTTCCAGGAAAGTGTCAATATCTCATCTCCGCCCTGATAATACTTTCCTTCCAGTCCATAGGTGAAAGGATGTATCTTTGCATAAGAAAGTCTGAGTAAACCATTTTCACAGATTCCCAGACGATTATGATAATGATTCCAGTCCGGATGAATCTCAAGAAGTGAATCCGAGACAGGCATGGCGTAGCCAAATACGGTCAGAATTCCGTACTCTCTGCTCATCCTGCAGAAGAAATCCACCTGATCCCTCCATCTTTTTCCTGTCACTTCCACATTCATGGAGAAACCGGTCAATGTCATCTCCGGAAAGACCAGAATATCTACCATCTGCTCTTTTGCTTTTTCAAAAAAAGCGTGGGCATTTGCCATATTTTCATGAATATCTTCCCAATGGATATCCATCTGTGCAAGACCGATTCTCATAATAAATCCTTTCCTGGCTGTTCTTTTCGTTTAATCAGCGCAAGCTTTTCTTTTCTGGAAAGATGCTTGATCTGGTATTCTCTTCTCATCGCTGCTTCCTTAGATTCAAAGACCTCATAGTACACCAGGCGAACAGGCAGACGACTTCTGGTATATTTGGCCCCTTCACCGAGATTGTGTTTTTTCACTCTCTCTTTCAGGTTGTTTGTCCACCCTGTATACAGCGTATGATCTTTACATTGCAGCACATAAGTATAATTCAGATTCTTACTGTTCATTCACTTAGTATACATCACTTTTTCCTGAAAGTCCACAGGACTAAAAAGTCTAGCATTTCTGCGTGTAAAAATGGTAAAATCGCAAAAGAATACTTGTAAAAAATGTTGAAATAGCATTTACACTCGGAGCGCGATTTTGTATAATTAACACATATAAAGGGTGTATTATGCCCTTTTATCCGGAAAGGAGAGTAATATGACACGAGATATGATAAACAACGGTGTGAATGCCGGTGATAAAGACCGTATGATCCAGGAGTACGTTCCTGGTAAGCAGATTACACTTGCTCATATGGTTACTCGTCCGAAAGCATCCGTGTATCAGAAGCTGGGTCTTCCTGATGAGTATCATGATGCTATCGGAATCATGACGATCACACCATCTGAAGCGACGATCATTGCCGCAGATATCTGTACCAAAGCAGCAACGATCAAGCTGGGTTTTGTAGACCGTTTTTCCGGATCTGTCATTATTGTTGGGTCTACCGCCAATGTGGAAGCAGCATTAAACAGTGTTATCAGTACATTTTATAATAAGCTTGGATTTGATACTGTTACCATCACCAAGACTTGATGACAGACTGGAGTTTTTTTCATGAAAATCATGTTGATCGGTGCTTCAGCCGCCGGTAAAACAACACTGATTCAGGCCATTCAGAAGGAAGAGATCAAATATGACAAGACACAGGCCGTAGAGTATGTCGGTAATTTCATTGACACTCCCGGAGAATACATGCAGCAAAGAGGATTCTGGGGATCGCTTACGATAACCTCCCACGATGCTGACATCATCTGTCTGGTTCAGGATTCCAGCAGTGAAGACTGCTGGTTTTCGGGCGGGACAGCCTATAAGTTCTCCAAACCTGTAGTCGGTATTGTTTCAAAGATCGATCATCCAAAATCCAATATAAAACGTGCCAGATCTTACCTTCAGCTTGCCGGATGTACGACCATCTATGAGGTAAGTGCTTTTACCGGTGAGGGTATGGAGGATCTGGTGCTGAATCTGAATCAGAAAGTCAATGAGTACAAAGAACTGAATGCCCGGCGATATGCCGATGATTATTTTGACTGATTATTCACAGTATGAAAGGAGGGACAGAAGATGCTGGTATTAACAAAAGACAATGTAGTGGAATACGTTCAGTCCAGACTGCCTTTCTTTTCTAAAAATACCAATCATATCACTGTCTCTGCCGTCGGTGAAGGTACTTTGGAGGAGGATGGAGACGGTTTTATTAACTTTGTCTTCCGTGTATCTGATGGAACCCATCACCTGATTGTGAAACAATCCCGGCCGGATTCAAGATTCGGCGCGGAGATTCAGGTAGATGCAAACCGTTCCCGGTTTGAATACCGTTCCTTCCAGATCAGAAAAGCCATCGTTCCCGATCTGATTCCAGATCTTTATGACTGCGATGATGAGAATAATGTCTTTATCATGGAAGATGTGTCGAGGCTTCGTATCTCCAGATTTCAGCTGATGAAGGGAGTTATTTTCCCCCATCTTGCTGACCAGATTGCCCGGTATATGGCCGGCACCGAATTCTATACTTCGGAATACTACCTGGACGATGAACCTTACAGAGAACTCGGCGTTTATTTTACCAATTCGAAGATGCGTGCCATTATGGATGTCGGCATGTTCTTAAACAGTGTCACTCCGGAAGATACTGTAGGAAGACCCCTGGATCCGGATTTTGTGACATTTTCCAAACGTATCTGCGCCGACAAACGTGTTCTTCTGGCCAGACAAAAGTTACGTCATCTGTTTATGTCAAAAGGGGAATGTCTGATACATGGAGATCTTCATACTTCCAATGTCTTTGCAGGAGAAAACGAATGCAAGATTATCGATATGGAGTATACCTTCTGTGGGCCTTTTGCCTATGATCTTGGATATTTCCTGGCTAATTTTATGGCGCAATATGAAGCCGCAACCTTCCGTCCATTCCCTTCAGAAGAAGATCGGAAGGTATTTAAAGAGTATTGTCTTTCTGTGATCAGAGACACATACACGAAGTTCTGTGACTATTTCATTTCCTATTGTCACAAAGATTCCAAGGAAATATATCAGAATATTCCTGGTCTGGATGAAGATTTTCGTCTTACCACATTGCGTGAATTTATCGGTTTTGCTGCTACTGCACAACTTGGAAGAATTTGCGGTGTGATTCCGTATCCGGATTACGATGATATCGATGACTTTATTCAAAGACATAATGCCAAATGTTTCTCTATCATTGTAGATTATCTTGCATTGACCAAATGGGAGACCTATCAGTCTATTGATGAGTTTATTCAGGATATTCTCGGTGTGGAAGAAATCTTTTGCCGCAATGTCAGAGAACTAGGGTACTAGAGAGGAGGGATAGCGCTTGATTACGATTACAAAAGACAATATCCTTTCTTATCTTCGTGAGAAACTGCCTGGTTTTATATGGAATGAACCCGTTTCGATCTCTCAGATTGGAGACGGTGATCTCGGAGAGGATGTCGAAGGCGACGGATACTGCAACTATATTTTCCGTGTGAGTGATGGAGAAAAATCTCTGATTCTGAAACAGGCTTCTCTGGTTTTGAAACGCAGAGCCAGATTTACTGTATCCACATTGAGGAACCGCTTTGAATACGAGATCATGAAGATCCGCTATGATATTGTTCCACAGTTTGTACCTAAAATCTATTATGGTGATTTTGAGAACAATATTATTGTGATGGAAGATG
>CADBOV010000122.1 GCA_902796385.1 uncultured Lachnospiraceae bacterium | reverse complement strand
TTGCCATTTCGGATTCCTCTTTTCTACCAAACAGCTGAACTGATTATATCACAGCTGCATCGGGAAAAGATATGCCACCTACAGATTTTTTGTCCCGTCGGGACAAAAAATCTGTGATAGGCATATCTTTTGCTGATTCGGCTGTGATATAATCGGCTTAGATGTTTGGCAGAAGGGGGAGCCGAAACATGGCAAATGTGATAATCGACAATCATTCTAAACTGGATACCGCCCTTATGGAGCGGACAATCACAGAAATCCTTTCGGCATATGAAGCAGTGTACCCTGCAATGGATGAGAAGGTGACTTTCGTTTTGCTTGGTTCAGATGAAGACTACCTGGCTTATCTGTATGATTCTCTGGATGGGATTCACCACATTGAGTTGCAAAATGATTACGAGAGTATGTTTGTCATGCCGCCTAAAACGGATGATCTGGTCATTGCTCTTCTTGCGAAGGATAGCCTTCTTCCATATCTTGAAGGATACTTTCTTGAAAAGGATCAAGGCAAGGATACAGAACAGGATGCCGTCGAGTATGAATTTCGAAAGCTTCTTATAATAAAGTTCTTCCAGTTTGCTGAACAGATGATTTATGAGTATTCCCGCCTGAACTCATATGTTGAGATGAGGGACAACCGGTCCTCGGATTACACGGAGTGGTGGGGTTTGGATTATATTCTTCACGACACGCTGATATCCAATTACAGAGGGATAACCGCACTGCTGAAGATGGCTGAGAGATATCTTCCCATAAAGGAGCTTCACAGTTTTTGCCAGTATTTCGCGATGAAATATTCTTCTGATATGAATAGAGGTTATGAGAGAAACGGAGCGGAGCTGGATAAACTTATGGCTGAGCTTGCAGATTATCCCGAAGAGACGGATGAAGAAATTGATGTCAATTCCTTCTGGCAAAAACTCTCACATGCGGGCGAAAGTGCTCCCCAGTATGGTTCTTATTATTCCGGGCCGGAAGTGGAGGAAGAATCATCTGATGATATCGATGATGAACCGGATGCCGGACAGGGCATTGAATTGTTTGATGAGGGTGAAGAGGAGTACACATTTACAACCAATGATATGGAAGAGATCCTGGAGTACTATCCGCAGTATGTTGATGTGTTATATACCCTCATGCAGCCGGCAGCATGCTTTGAAGGTGCACAGTATTATGGGTTTGCACAGGGTATATATGATTATCTGAAAGAACGTACGGGTTTTAAGGATGATACCTGGAGGATGCCGGAAGAGAACCTGAGTATCCAGAATGTCATCGATATTCCGTTTTATGAGTATGTAGATTCGTCTCAGCATTGCAGCGTGGTCAACACCTTAAAGATGATCACAATGGTCAAGCACATCGGAACGGACTTTCAGAGACTGGAAGAAAGAGAAAATACTCAGGAGTGAATTGAATAGTAAGGTTTTGCGACGAGAGCAGGTCGGACATTATGCGCCGGTCTGCTCTTTTTTTCGTGTTTTTTGTTCCGACGGGACAAAAAAATAATTTTCGTGAGAAAAAAACGAGGTTTCCGTCGCCTATACCCCGGAAGAAGATATTTGTCCCGACGGGACAAAAAATCGGGTTCGGTTATTTTCGAATGAACGAGCCGGTACGGTACGGGAAAGGAGACCAGCAAATATGATGACGATTGAAGAGATGAAAGCGGTTGACGTGAGAACAGTAGATCCGGAAACTCTGGTAGATATCCGCGATGTTCATATCGACCAAAACCTCTCCAGGGAGGAACGTATCCGGAGTTTTGTGAAGCAGATAAGGAATCCCTATGTCTTTAAATGTGGGGATGTCATCGTTAAAACTGTTTTTGCAGAGTCAGGGCCGACACTGGATGAATGTATGAAACGATACCTGCAAAATCGGTAAAACTGTGCCAACTTTTGAGCGGGTGTATGTTGGCACACTTTTCGGAAGCGGGGGATGTATAATGGCTTCGAGAAATAAAAACGCGCATAGTTCGAGAAGCCTGGCATTCCGCGCTTCCTGTCTGAATACTTTATTTCAGTAAGGAAAGGAGTGGCAGGCTATGTTTGATGGAAAAAAGTATAAAGCTTGTATCTATGCCAGATTGTCACAGGAGGATGGAGATAAGTCGGAGAGTGACAGTATTGTCAGCCAGAAGGCGATGATCAGAGAGTATGTAGCAGATCATCCGGAGATTGAGATCGTGTCGGAGAAGGTGGATGACGGATATTCCGGAGTCAATTTCGAAAGACCGGGGTTTCAGGAGATGATGGAGGAGATCCGGAATCGCAAGGTGGACTGCGTGATCGTGAAGGACCTCTCCCGGTTTGGAAGAAACTATATCGAAGCAGGAAACTATCTGGAAAAAATCTTCCCGCTTATGGGGGTTCGTTTCATTGCTATCAATGATTATTATGACAGTTCGGAGAAGAATCAGTCGGACTCGTTGATAGTGCCCTTCAAGAATCTGATCAATGATGCCTACTGTAAAGATATATCCGTCAAGATCCGAACGCAGCTGGAGATCAAGAGAAAGAAGGGACAGTATACCGGCTCGGTACCGGTCTATGGTTATATGAAGGATCCTGAGGATCATAATCATCTGATCCCGGATCCGGAAGCAGCGGAGGTGGTGCGTTCTATCTTCCAGATGAAACTGCAGGGAATGAGCATCGGCCGTATCATGACAAAGCTGGATGCTGAGGGAATTCCAAGTCCTATGGAATATAAGATAGCCAACGGAATCGGTGTTTCCAAGGTCCTGAAGACACATCCGAAAGCTCTGTGGTCCTACAATGCTATAAAGCGGATCCTTCAGAACGAGATATATATCGGTAACCTTGTTCAGGGAAAAACATCCTCACCAAATCATAAGATTAAGAAGCTTCTGCCGAAGAAGAAAGAAGAGTGGATCCGAGTGGCAGGAACCCATGAGCCGATCGTCGAGGAGTTTGTCTTTTGGGATGTGCAGGTACAGATGAAGAAGGATCTGTATACGGCTCCGGGGAAATCATCCGTGTATCCCTTCTGTGGACTGCTCGTTTGTGCGTACTGCGGTCAGAATATGATCCGGAAGGCGGTTCCCTGGGATGGGAAGAAATATATCTATTATAAGTGTGGGACCTATAACGCTGCAAAGGGTTGTACCAGCCATTCCATTAGATTGGAGAAACTGGAATCTGCTGTGCTGGAAGCTATCCGCGCCCGGGTTGCTGTTGTCTGTGATATGACTGACATTCTAAATTCGATTGGCCAGATCCGTACAGGCAAGCTCAATATGGGAAAGTATGACAGGCAGATCGTAAAACTGCAGGAGGAGATCGAGCAGTACCAGAAGTTCAAAAGGCAGCTTTATGAAAGTCTGAAAGAGGGAACTATCAGTAAGAAAGACTATGAAATCTTTCGGAAGAATTATGATGATCAGATCGAACGGACGGAAGCGGCCATTGTTCATGTGACAGAGGAAAAGGAAGCCATGATCAAGAATGAGGTAAAAGACTTTGGGTGGATGCGGAAGTTTAGAAAGTACAGAAATATCTCAGAACTTGACCGGGTAGTTGTCGTTGAACTGATCGATCATATTGTCATTGGAGAGGGTAACCGGATCGAGATCCATTTCCGTAATGAAGATGAATTCAACATGCTCCTACAGACCATCGAGCTCTTCGCAGAAGGGGAGACCGATGGTGAGCCCGAGAGCGGATCGGATGAGAAGCAAAAGATCGGATAGAAGAGAGTATGGAGGAAAAGGGTATGATGACGGAGAAAGAGTTTCAGGCGTGTATCTATGTCAGATTATCGCAGGAAGATAATGACCGGACGGAGAGCAACAGCATTGTCAGTCAGAAAGCCATGATCAGAGAATTCATTTCCGAACATCCGGAGATTGAGGCGGTATCGGAGAAAGAGGATGACGGCTACTCCGGCACCAACTTTGAACGGCCGGGGTTTAAGGCAATGATGCAGGAGATCCAGGATGGAAAGGTGAATTGCATCATCGTGAAAGATCTGTCACGGTTCGGAAGAAATTACATCGAGGTCGGCAATTATCTGGATAAGGTTTTTCCTTTTTTGGGAGTGAGGCTTATCGCCATCAATGACGGGTACGACAGTATAGATAAGAAGACTTCGGATTCTCTGACAGTTCCGTTCAAGAACCTGCTTAATGAGGCTTACTGTAAGGATATATCGCAGAAGATCCGAGCACAGCTTGCACTGAAACGGGAGCGGGGAGAGTACATCAGTTCTTGTGTCACTTATGGATATGTGAAGGATCCGAAGAATCATAGTCATCTGGTTCCGGATCCTTATGCCGCAGATGTTGTGAGAAGTATTTTTACTTGGAGACGGAGTGGAATGAGCATCCATCGGATTGTTGACAAGTTGAATAAAGGAGGGGTGCTCTGCCCGATGGAATATAAGCTGTCCAGAAAAGAAAATGTGCCGACTACGTTCCGTGCAAAACGGAAGGCGAAGTGGTACTACACCTCCGTGCAGAGAATTTTGGAAAATGAAATGTACCTGGGAATCATGGTACAGGGAAAAACATCAACACCAAGCTATCGGGTCAAGAAGCGACTTCCTAATAAAAAGGAAGACTGGGTTCGGGTTAAGGGGACCCATGAACCGATTGTCGAGGAGGCTGTTTTTCAGGAGGTGCAGGAACTGATGAAAAAAGATATGCGGACAGCACCAGGTAAGGATATCGTATATCCCTATTCCGGATATTTGGTTTGTGCAGACTGCGGACGGAACATGAACAGAAAGACGGTTACTTCGGACGGAAAAACGTACCATTACTACATATGCACTTCCTATATTAAAAAGATCGGATGTACACGCCATGCGACCAAGGAGGAGATCCTTAATCATGCGGTTCAGAAAGCAATCCGAATAAGAGTTGAAGCTACAGATCTTATGTCCCGTCGGATTCGGACACAGGGATATATGCAGCCAAAGGATAAAGATCGGCGTACGTTTGATAAACAGGTAGATGAACTTAAGAAAAAGTTGGATCACAGACTGAAATATAAGGCGCAGTTGTATGACAACCTGCAGGCAGGAATCATCAGCGAAAGTGATTATGATGTATTCCGAAAAAAATATGATGAACAGATAGATGAGATAAAAAAACAGATGCAGCTCATCGAGGAACAGAAAGAGGCAATGCTGAAAGGCCGTGTCAGGGAATTTGGTTGGATGCGGAAAGTGACGAAGTACAAGGGCATTAAAGATATTGATCGAGTGACAGTTGTGGAACTGATCGATCATATTGAGATCGGAGAAGATAATCGGATTGAGATTCATTTCCGATTTGCGGATGAATTTGAATCGGTCCGAAATGTTTTGGGCTTATCGGAGGAGGAAGCGTATGGCCAGGAAGAGTAGAAATGGATTGGTTGAGGCTGCGGAGGAGGTAAAACAGGAAAAAATCTACAAAGCGGCCGTTTATGTCCGGCTTTCAGTTGAGAATAGCGGAAAGGATGATGACGGTGCTTCCATTGAAAACCAGAAGACCGTCTGTCTGGATTATCTGGACTCTCATTCGGACCTGCGACTCTATGATATCTATGAAGATAACGGCAGGAAGGGAACAAATACAGAACGTCCGGAGTTTAAGCGCATGATGGAAGATATCCAGAACGGGAGAGTAAACTGTGTGATCGTAAAGGATCTTTCCCGGTTCAGCCGGGATTACATTGACGCGGGGACTTATCTGGAAAAGGTATTTCCTTTTATGGGTGTACGATTCATTTCCGTTACGGACTACTTCGACAGTCTGACTGCCGGCGGGGATGTGAACTCTTTGATGATCCCGATTAAGAATATGTTGAACGCTGCCTATGCGAAGGACATTTCCAGAAAGATCATCACAAGCTTCCGGGCGAGGCAGAGAAAGTGCGAGATTTTGCCTGCCTTTGGTCCGTATGGATATTTGAAATCCGAGGAGGTAGCTTATCGCTACGAGCTGGATCCGAAAACAGCCCCTTATGTCAAAATGATCTTTGCCTGGGTTCTTGAGGGAAAGCCAATGTGCGACATCATTCGGATTCTGAAGGATCTGGGGGCTCCGTCTCCGGCAGCGCGAAAGTATGAACTGGGGATCTGGCATAATGAAAAACATGCAAAGACACAGTGGAATAATAAGACGATCACAGACATGCTGCGGAATCCAACCTATACCGGATGTATCGTGTACGGAAGGATGCCGAAGAATCTGGCGGAGGGGATTCCTCAGTATAAAGCGGATCCCAGTGAATGGAGAGTTTTTCGGGATATGCACGAACCCCTTGTCAGCTGGGAAGATTTTGAGAAGGTACAGGAGATTTTGGATGCCAAGTCAAGAACACATGTTGTCAGGATGAGAGAAGCGAAGAAGAGACTGGATAAGATCGTGGATCTTTTCAAGGGGCGCCTGTATTGTGGGGACTGCGGAAAGAAGATGCGATTTCTAAAAGTACACTCTCTTAGTACAGATAAGTATTTCCGGAGGTATGCCTGCGGTGGATATCTGGACAGCAGGAATCAGCGATGTTCGCGTCACTCCATCGGGGCGGATGAACTGGAAACTGCAGTGCTCACGGCTTTTCGGGAACAGCAGAAGTTCTTTGAGAAGAGTGATGCACTGAGGGAACTGCTTAGATCGGGGACAAATCCGATGGCCAGATCGAAGATCCGGTCTCTGGAAAAACAGCTGACGGACATTGCTGTAAAACGAAGTGCCCTTTATGAGATGTTTATTGAGGGGGATCTCGACAGAAAATCCTATCAGAACGAAAAGAAAGAACTGGATACTCAGTACGAAACTCTTGACCGTGAGATCTGGCGGATTAAGAAAAGAGAGCAGGATAAGAGAGAGGCTATTGTGTGTGGGGGAGCCTGGTTGAGTGTGCTCGATAGATATAAGAATAAAAGGGAACTTACGGCAGAGTTGATTGAAGGGATAGTGGAACGAATTGATGTCTTTGAAGAGAAGCGTGTTGTGGTTACCTTCAAGTACAAGGAAGAACGGGGAAAACTGGAACGGGTTCTGAGGGA
>CADBOV010000121.1 GCA_902796385.1 uncultured Lachnospiraceae bacterium | reverse complement strand
CATCGCGTCTGTCGGTCTTCCATTCCGTATCCCGGTCAGTCCGCCGGGTCTGCCTGTTTTCCGGCGCCGTCTTCCGGCATCCCCGGCGTCTCATCCAGCAGCTGGAAGATCCGCCCCTTTCCGTCTTCAAAATATCCTTCCGCGATGGCCCGGAACCGGTCAGTCGGATAGAACCGGTCTTCCGCCGCCAGGAACAGTTTCTCTCCCTGCAGGAAATTCATGGTCAGCTTCACGAAGCCGTATCTGGAGCCGCGGCTGGCTTTGTTCCTGTCTTTATCCTCGTTTATCATCAGCGGAAGCTCATGCCACAGCAGCGCCACGGAACGGAAGCCCTCCTGCTCCGTTGTCGTGCGGTTAAACACCTCCGTTTCCGGCGTGATCCTTTCGGCCGCCTGACCCACCACCTGCAGCAGTTCCTCAAACCGTACATATTCCTTTACCTGATAGGTTGCGGAATCCGTGTAGAAATAAAGCAGTGCCTGATAAATGATAAAATAAACCAGATACAGTTCCCTGTTCTTCCTGAGCCCCAGGATCCGCTTCAGGTCATCATTCGTGTAACCGAACACCTTATTTCCCTCTCCCGCTGTCACAAACAGGGTTTCATTATATTCGTATATGGAAATGTTCAGCCGCGCCAGCATCTTCGTCACCAGTTCATACACATCCGCATTCGCATAGTAGGTCTGGTACAGCTCCGCCGTTCCGGGACGGTTCTTTTCGATCTCCTCCCCGGATATCAGTATGCTGAATATTTCCATTGCTTTTGAAAGCGTTTTCTCTTCCATAAAATGTCACTCCTTCGAGAAAGTCATCATCCGTACCGTTCCGACATTATCTTCTTCGCTGCCGAGCTCGATCAGCCGGTCTTCGAAGGTGATCGCCAGCGTTATATCTCCATACTGCTTCTTCTCCGCCTCACTGAAAGCACGGGTTACATACAGTTCCAGAAATGTTTCCGGATTTTCGAAGGTCTCCTGCATCCGGTATCTGTCCTTCTTTGCAAGATGCACCAGAAATGCATAATAATCCCGGTTTCTGTAGATCTCTTTTCCGAACTTGATCTCCAGGATCGCATTAAACTCGGGAAGCGTTACGGTATCCCAGCGTTCCAGCCGTTCCAGAAGTTCCCGGAACAACATGGCAAAATTCGAACCGATCATCTGACCCAGGATCTCATCCTCATAAACAAAGGAAAGGTCCGGAGCCGCTTTCTCCTTCTTCTCCGTCAGCTCCTCTTCTTCCTTCGCTTCACTCACCAGTTTATCTATACTGAAAATGGAAAGGCTCTTCTTCCTTCGGGGAAGCAGGAACGGGGCAAGAAGAAGTCCCAGCCGTTCGGGGCTGTCCTGTTCCTGCAGCATCCGAAGCGCCGCCTGAAAATCAAATGCGGGCCGGAGCTGTCGTGCCTTGGAGCGTTCCACCATTTCATCTGCCATACGGGTCAGTCCCGCCGCTTCCTCCATCAGAAGCCGGTGACTCTCAATGGTTTTCTTAAGTTCCGTTTCCAGTGTGATGATGTCCGTCGGTCCGCCGAAATTCATTTTGGCTACCGCTTTATCCACCAACGCTTTATTCTTACGGAAGGACTCCCTTTCCTGATCGAACCATCTGGATATTTCCGCCATATAGGACTCGCACGCCCGGACACCTGCGCGGATATCTGCCTGAAGCAGACGTACCGTCAGCTCGCGTTCCTTCCGGAGCCGTGTAACCTCCAGATTGATCCTCCGGACCACATCGATACCGCCGCGGAAATCCTCGGTGCGGATCATTTTCTCCAAAAGCAGCTGTTCCGTGGTGATCTTGCTTTCTTCCCTTTCCTCTTTCGTTGACAGGTAGAATTCAATACCATCTGAAGTGATGCTGTAAACGACTTCTCCTTCTGACACAGCGCTTTCCACCAGACGAACATATCCCTGTCGTCTGGTATGTGTCTCCGGATCATAAAACGGGAAGATAAAGGGCCTGCCGTCATTCCGGATCTTATCAAACAAAAAACGGATCAGTGCAGCTTCTTCCTCTCCGGATACAGACAGATCAAAATCCCTCCGAAGGATCTGACGGAGAAATTTTTCTGCCCCGGAATAAGAAACCGTCCGACCGTTAAAATGATTTTCCTGGATCAGGAATCTGAGAAGCGCCATGGTGATATAGCCCATATCCAGATCCTGGTATTTTCCTTCCTTGTACTGACTGAGCGTTGTTTCCTGTAGCACAAAAAACGGATAGTACTTCTTCAGGTACAGCATCCGCTCCGTCTGATTCTTCAGTATGTCATCAATCAGAATATGCTCCTCAGCCATAAAACTCCGTCACCAATCCACTGCTTTCTTTCCGGAATCACTCTTCGGAATAACCGAAATAGTCCACGATATATTGTACCATTTTTATCGCGTAATCACAAGGATTTGTGAGCCCCGATATTATTTCGGTTGCGGCTTTTTTTGACCTGTTGTATCATGGGGATAACCATGAACAAAACAGGATCAAAGCGAGGATAAAAGTGAGGATAAAATGAGCGACTTGGCAAATAAAAATACCGTTGTTATTCTGAAAAAAGGGGAAGGACGCACCATCAAGGCCGGCGGGGCCTGGATCTACGATAATGAGATTGACCGGATCGAGGGAGATTTCACGCCGGGCGATATCATTACGGTGCGGGATTTTGACGGGTATCCCATGGGATACGGTTTCATCAACCCAAAGTCAAAGATCACCATCCGTATGATGACACGGGATGCAAATGTGACCATTGACGATACATTTCTCCGGAACCGTGTTGAGGCCGCATGGCGTTACCGGAAATCCGTGACCGACATTTCTTCCTGTCGTGTCATTTTCGGAGAGGCGGATTTTCTTCCCGGGCTTGTGATCGACAAATATGAAGATGTACTGGTTGTGGAATCCCTGGCGCTGGGAATCGACCGGTTGAAACCGAAGATCCTCTCCTTCCTGACAGATGCACTGCAAAAAGACGGAATCCGGATCCGCGCCATATTTGAACGAAGTGATGCAAAGATCCGCGAGAAGGAAGGACTTCCCCGGACAAAAGGCCTGATCCGGGCCGAAGGAACATTTGATCCGAAGATCCGGATCACGGAGAACGGCGTGCAGTATCTGGTGGACGTGGAAAACGGTCAGAAAACCGGCTTCTTCCTGGATCAAAAGGGAAACCGCATGGCCATGCAGCAGCTGGTCCATCGCATGAAAGCCGCCGGCGAAACCGTACGGGTTCTGGACTGTTTCACACATACAGGGTCTTTTGCGTTAAACTGCGGGCTCGGCGGAGCCGACAGCGTGCTGGGCATTGACGTTTCCGAAACGGCAGTTGCCCAGGCCACCGAAAATGCAGAACTGAACGGTCTTACGGACCGTGTCCGTTTTGAAGCTGCGGATGTACTTGACCTGCTCCCGAAGCTGAATGCCGGAAATGAAAAATATGACATCGTGATCCTGGATCCCCCCGCATTTACAAAAACCAGAGACAAGATCAAACAGGCGGCCAAGGGATACCGGGAGATCAATATGCAGGGGATGAAGCTGGTACGGAACGGCGGATACCTCGCAACCTGCTCCTGCTCTCACTTCATGGATTACGAGACCTTTACGGCCGTGATCGGACAGGCCGCACGGGCAGCCCACCGGAAGCTTCGTCAGGTGGAATACCGTACGCAGGCTCCGGATCATCCGATCCTCTGGTCCGGCGATGAAGCCAGCTACTACCTGAAGTTCTATATCTTCCAGGTACTGGAGGAAAGATAGGGCGACACATAAGGAACAAACAAAGCTCCGGTTCCGGATTCTTTCAGGTTGTGCTTAGAAATCGTTGTACAGGAAATCTGCCCAGGAATACTGATTCATGTACTCACATTCATAAGCGTTGACCGCGCCTGCATCCAATTCCTTGAACCGGTAAAAATCACAGTCGAGAAGGTCGGGATTCACTGCCAGGGCATTGTAGCTTCGAACGATCACATCTTCTGCCCCAATCTCCTTCAGACTCTTGATCATGGCGTAAATGTAGGTCTGCAGCAGATTCTGGAGTTTCTTCTCATAGGGTTCATCTTCAAAAATAATGGCGAAGATCTCCCGCAGGGTACAGGAACTCCCGTGCCGATGCACAAGATAAGCGAACACCTCTTTCGCCTTGGACCGCTCGAACCGGACATGCTCACCGTCCGGTTTGAAAACATCAAAATTGCCGAAGCATTGGATACGAAGCTTCACATTCTGCTTCGGGATGATCGGAAAACGGAGATCCTCCAGTTCTGCGGCAACCTCTTCCTTCGTTACCGGTTTCATGATATAGCCGGAGGCCTTCATGTCCATGGCATCTCCCTTATACTCGGAAAAGCCTGTGACAAAGATGATATTCATCTTCGGATTGATCTCCTTCAGACGCTTTGCCACTTCCACACCGGTCATTCCACGCATATGGATATCGAGAAACGCCACATCACAGCCGGTCTTTTCCGCCGACTCCAGGAGCTCGTCCTGATCATCAAAGCCTTCCACATCCGCATCCGGCTTTACTTCCCGCACGCAGTCTTCCAGCATCTGGAGTGCCAGATATTCATCGTCAAGACACAGTATCCGCATAGTTTTTCCTCCTCCTAAAATCCTTCATGCCGCCACCTGATCGATCCGGCACTTAACGCATGGCCTAAGTTTCCCTCTCCTTCGGAATGATCAGCCGGGCCTCACGAACGAGACCTGAATCACTGAATTTTTCTCTATCATACCACAATGTTCATTTCATTGTCATTTGATTAAAAAAAACGGGACGCCCTATGGCGCCCCGTCGATCATAACGATTTTGTCGGATTAATCCGTTCAGGCCTTGTTTGCGGAACCGAAAACAGCTACGCGATCCTTAACCTCATCACGGATTGCCTGTGCACCGGGTGCAAGAAGCTTACGGGGATCATAACCCTTACCCTGCTTATCCTTGCCTTCCTCGATGTACTTACGTGTTGCCTCAGCAAATACGATCTGGCACTCTGTGTTTACATTTACCTTTGCAACGCCCATGGAGATGGCCTTCTTGATCTGCTCATCCGGGATTCCGGAACCACCGTGAAGAACCAGCGGAGTATTTCCAACCTTCTCCTTAACTGCTGCCAGTGTATCGAAGGAAAGTCCTGCCCAGTTATCCGGATACTTACCATGAATGTTACCGATACCGCATGCCAGCATGGTTACGCCAAGTGCGTTAACTGCTGCACACTCTTCCGGATCAGCGCACTCGCCGGCAGATGTAACACCATCTTCCTCACCGCCGATACCACCAACCTCTGCCTCGAGAGAGATACCCTTCTCATTGCAGATTGCAACCAGTTCCTTGGTCTTTGCGATGTTCTCATCCAGCGGAAGAGAAGAACCGTCGAACATAATGGATGTGAAGCCTGCCTCGATGCAAGCCTTTGCACCTTCGTATGAACCATGATCCAGATGCAGAGCAACCGGAACAGTGATTCCGAGAGACTCATCCATAGCCTTAACCATAGCAGATACGGTCTTGAAACCGGTCATATACTTTCCTGCACCCTCGGATACACCAAGGATAACCGGTGTCTTCAGTTCCTCGCACTCAAGCAGGATGGACTTTGTCCACTCCAGGTTGTTGATGTTGAACTGAGCAACTGCATAGCCGCCCTCAACTGCCTTCTTCAGCATTTCTGTAGCTGATGTTAACATATGTCTACCTCCATCTTAAAATGTTTATGAAACAGTGGCGGAGCCTTGTCCCGCTCCGTCAGCCATTGCTAACCGTTTTTCATTATATTACACTTATGCCTTTTTCACAATCTGTTTTTTGAAAGGGACTGCATTTTCATCCTTCCCCGCTACTCTGTCACATCATCCAATGTCATGGTGGTGATCTCATGAATATTGATATCCTGATCCTTCACCAGACGATTGGCCTGTCGTTCGATGCACCGTTCAAAGAAATTCCGGACCTCACGGGCATTTGCAAAATTCTGATCCTTCTTCTCCACCATGCGCTGGAACTGCTTTTTCACCTTCTCACGTGCTTCCTCCGTCAGCTTGAAATCCTGCCGCTCACACATGGACTCGAAAATGGTATCCAGCTCGTCTGCCGAATAATCCGAGAACTCAATGAACTTACTGAATCTGGACCGAAGACCCGGATTGGATTCCAGGAATTCCTCCATCGGTTCCGTGTAACCCGCCACGATCACCACGAAGCTGTCCCGGTCATCCTCCATACGTTTCAGAAGCGTATCCACCGCCTCCTGACCGTAGTCTCCGCTCTCCTTCTGGTTCGTCAGGGTATATGCCTCATCGATGAAAAGCACACCGCCGATGGCGCTGTCGATCACTTCCTGTGTTTTCTGCGCCGTCTGTCCCACATATCCCTCGACCAGTCCTGCCCGGTCCACTTCGATCAGCTGCCCCTGGCTTACCACGCCCAGGGCCTTGTAGATTCTTGCAAGGAGACGTGCCACCGTGGTCTTACCGGTTCCGGGATTTCCGGAGAATACAAGATGGAGCGACATTTTCGTCTGTGAAAGGCCCATGTCCTCACGGATCTTCCGGATGCGGATCACGTTGATCAGATTATTCAGGTTTTTCTTAACCCCTTCCAGACCGATCAGCTGATCCAGTTCTTCCATGAGTGTATCCAAATCCTCTTCCACCGGTTCCTTCTGTTCGAAGAACTCCTTTTCCTCTTTCCTCCGTCTCTCCAGACGTCCCAACGACCGGTCGTCCTCCGGCTTATTCCCGGTCTTTCCGGATTTCCCGATCTCCTTGTTCGGATCTCTTTTTATATTTCCGAAGTTCCCGCCGGACTTCGACTTTCCGGATGGGAAATCAATTCCTCCCGGCCGTACCACATCCCCGTCCGGATAAGGGCTTGCATCGATACACCAGGGCGCCTCCGGTCTCGGCTTCTCGTCTTCAAAATAGGAAGCCGCATGTGTCAGATCCACATCCTGGTCCGGCATGACACTATGGCTGCCGGGCAGGCCGAATGTGGGATCCGCCTTTCCTCCGACCCTGTGGGGATCCCTGCAGAAAAAGAGTCCCCGTTCCTTCATGTAGTTATTCATCATGTTGATGTATTCCGTAACCCGTCTTGCCTCACCCTCGCTGACACCGTTGAAGGCAATGTATTCCAGACCCAGATCACGAAATGTATTTACAAGAAACCGCGCCAGGGAGATACCGTCTTCCCTGCCTCCGGAGCCTCCCGCCATATCATCTGCCACAAAATACACCAGTGATTTCGGCGGCTTATCCATCTTTCCCGGCTGCTTCAGATTCTCCTCTCTCAGTTTGAAAAACTGCTGCGTTGTCATATTGATCCCCATCAGGGCATTGATCACCGCAACCTGCTGAACCGGCTGTGCGCTTTCAGGATCGTGCAGGTATCCGACAAATGCAAGATAATCCGAGCGAAGCTGCTCCGAAAGCCGTACCGTCGCATCCCCCGGATAAACACTGCGTCTTCTGTCATTGATCTGATTTGCATATAGGAAGGAGCGCTGGATCGCATCTGCCATGGTGATCTCCTGCGGCGGAGCCATATCCTGGTATCCCATCGGATATCCTCCCTGCGATCCGTATCCATTCTGCATGGACTGTTCTGCGATCTGGGACATGGACATTCTGTTCTGACGTCCCGACGGATATCTGCCGAGCTCAAATCCGTCATCTCCCAGCATAAGATCCGTCAGAGTCCCAAATAAACTTCTTCTCCATCTGGTCATAATTATCCCTCAACTATTGTTCTCTACTGTCATTTTTGTTCCGCGTGGTCACACACGGATCATTTGAAATATTCGATCACATCGAAAAGCGAATCCAGGATCACATCCGCCATTTCCCGCATTTCATCGGTGGGTACCAGAAGATCCGGAACCATGACCGGTTTCATTCCCGCTGCCGATGCAGCCCGGATCCCGTTATAGGAATCCTCGATCACACAGCAGGCTTCCGGTTTCTCCCCCAGAAGCTCCGCTGCCCGAAGGAAAATGTCCGGCGCCGGTTTACTCCGTTCTACCTGGTCACCGCCCACGATCACATCAAAGTTCCCAAGCAATCCTGCATCCTCCAGTTCTCCGGAAAGGATTTCGGTCCGTGTGGATGAAGCCAGCGCCACCTTGATCTTCTGTTCCTTCAGAAACCGGAACAACTCATGAACCCCGGGCTTGATCATATGCTTTCCGTCCCCGAACCGTTCATGGAAGATGGCCGAGCTGTCCTTAAAGTAGTCATCCACCGGAAAGTCTTCTCCGTAGGTTTCCAGGATATTCCTCCGGGTCATTTCCCCGGTGATACCGATACACCGGTAGCAGAGCGCCTCTATCTTCTTATCGTCTCCCATATGGTATTTTTCCGAAACCGCCTTACAGCATTCGATATAAAGCCGCTCCGTATCGAAGATCACCCCGTCCATATCGAAGATCACTGCTTTCATGTTACCGTCCAACTTTTCTTACGTCCTTTTCTCTCGTCGTATGTCTTATGACTGTCATCTGTCTGACTTATGCCTTTTGTTTCTCTGTCCACTGACCGTTTTATTTATGTTTCGTGCGGCCCTTCCGGAACATATATTTCCGTGCCACGTGAATTCCTGCTTTAAACGGCAGGGGACGAAGTGCTTTATCTGCTTCCTTCAGTTTCTCACGGATCGGGATTTCCTGCGGACAATGCATCTCACATTTTCCGCATTCGATGCACTGGCTTGCAAAAGGAGGTTCCTTGGCCAGCCCCACTGTCTGTGCATATTCAAACCGTCCTGCCGTCTTTCCTTCGATAAACATCTGGTTGTAACACCGGAAGGTTCCCGGGATATCCACTCCCTTGGGACAGGGCATACAGTACCTGCATCCGGTACAGCCCACCTTTTCCTTCCTGCGGATGATCTGCTTTACTCTTTCGATCACCTTGAAATCCCTGGGTTTCAGGGAACCTGCCTTCATCTCCGATGCCACACGGCAGTTTTCCTTTACCATTTCCACGGAATTCATTCCGGATAAAACGCAGGTAACGCCGGTCTGATTGTACAGCCAGCGGAAAGCCAGTTCCGCGGGAGACCATCCGTTCCCGTACTTTGCGATCAGCTTCTTCGCAGGTTCCGGCAGCATATTTACAAGCTTTCCGCCGCGAAGCGGTTCCATGATGACAACCGGGATTCCCTTTTCTTCCGCAGCAAGAAGACCCTTCTCTCCTGCCTGGGATACATCATCCAGATAATTATACTGGATCTGGCAGAAATCCCAGTCATAATCATTCAGGATCTTCAGGAAATTATCCGTATTCCCATGATAGGAAAATCCGATATTCCGTATCTGTCCCGCTTTTTTCTTTTCCCGGATCCAGTCCAGAATCCCGACGGATTTCAGACTGTCCCACATGGCTACATCCGTCAGATGATGCATCAGATAATAGTCCACATGATCGGTCCTGAGCCGCTCCAGTTCGATTTCAAAAAACTTATCAATGGCCTTCCGGCTTGAGATCAGATACTGCGGAAGCTTTGTTGCTATATTTACCTTATCCCGGATCTGATTCTTCTCCAGAATCTTTCCCAGCGCTTCCTCACTGCCCGGATAAATGTATGCCGTATCGAAGTAATTGACACCTGCCCGGTACGCTGTCATGATCTCGCGGTTCGCCTTTGCAAGATCGATCCCTCTTCCTTTTTTCGTAAATCGCATACATCCATACCCAAGTATGGAAATATCGTTTCCGTATTTGTCCTTTCTGTATTGCATGGAACACCCCCGGATTATACCCTGAAAAACACATTTATAACATTTTATTTCCGCTTTGATAACACGCTTTTTCCGCTCTGTTCTGAACGTTAGAATCCCAGTGAATCATTTACAAGGATCACATGGATCCGGCCCTCATGTCTGGAATAACGGGTGATCAGAAACTGACAGCAGATCGTATCCGGTGATTTGCAGTCCATGCATGCTCCCGTTTTGGAACAGGGTGTCGAAAGGCCGAAACGCTGTGCATTGATGGGTGCAGCCACATTTCTGGCACGCTTCATGGCGCCGTCCAGATCGCTGCACACCTTGTTCATCCCAACGATGAACAGTACCTTCTTCGGCCCCTGCGCGATGGCGGAAACCCGGTTGGAATTCCCGTCGATATTCACCAGCTCTCCGTCCTCCGTCATGGCATTTGCGCTGGAGAGGAAGAAATCCGCATCATACGCAGCCAGCATGGCTGCACGCTTATCCTCTGCTTTATCCCGGTCGATAAAGTTGTAATTTCCGTTCTTCAGGGCATCCACCAGGCCGATTTCGATGGCGCTCATGCAGCCGCCCATGGTAACGGACGATCCTTCCGGGATCAGTTCCAGAGCCTTCGCAACCGCTTCCTCTGCCGTAGCCGCATAATATCCGGTCATGTTCCGGGACTCAAGCCCTTTGATCACCTTGTTTGCAAGCAACTCATTTCTTTTTATGATATTTTCGTTCATTTTCCACTCCCCTTTGTAACAGTTGTAACCGCTTTTCCCTTTTCCCGCGAAAAGTCCGCCGCTAAGCCCTATTGTATCATGTTTTTCCCCGAATGTATCCATCTTTCTGTGACAGATTGAGGACATATTGAGTGTAAATTTCGCCATTTGCCCGGAATGATGATTCATTTGAAATACATCAGCGGATGTGGTACATTCTTTTGTGATCTGCTTTTTCACGAAAGGAGTATTATGTTAACCGATTGGATCATACCTTTTTTATCAAGACCTCAGAAGGGGCCCCCATGGATCCTTTTTCCCGGGTCCGACGGTATCCCCGAGATGTATCTGTCTCTCGGGTTTATTCTGCTATCCTTTCTTCTTCTGAAGCTGACCGATAACAGAAAGCTTCTCTGGACGATCATCGGAGTTTACCTTTTCTCTCTCGTCTTTTTCACACTCCTGACCCGTTCTCCCGGACCGGAACGCTCTGCACTCCTGAGTCCGTTTTCCACCATCCGGAACGCACTGGACTGGAAAGACGGAGGGCCGGTTGTGGTACACCGGATGAATCTGATCACGCTGATCCTGAACCTGCTCCTGTTTATTCCCTTCGGATATCTCATTCCGAAAGGCTTCCGGCGGGCAGCACATTTCTATATCGCCATTCCGGCAGGACTCCTTACATCCCTGGCCATCGAAACCACCCAGTATTTTACAAGGCTCGGACAGTTTGATGTGGACGATCTGATCACGAATACCCTGGGCGCTGCCCTGGGATACCTGCTCTTCTTTCTCTTCCTCCGGAAGAGGCAAAAAAAACATCCCGTGGAATAACCTGCAGGCGGTGCACCGCCCGCTGATATTCATTCACGGGATGTTTTTTTATTTATCGTATGTTTTATTCACCGGATAAGATGTTTTT
>CADBOV010000120.1 GCA_902796385.1 uncultured Lachnospiraceae bacterium | reverse complement strand
CTTTTGCATTCATTGTACATAGATGGTAAAATGATGTATGGGAGGGCCTTATACGGTTTAAGGCGTCAGGTATGGACAAAAAATACATGCGAAAGAGGAATACTGCCGACATTAACCGGGTTTCGTCCCGGTGTCTTCGGGTTGTTGTTTACTTTCTGGCAGTGTATTATGCATACATTCTGATGCTGAAGGAGTATAACGGAGTGATCCTGTCCGTGAGCTTTGCGGCGGCTGCATTGATCGCACTGATCCCCGGACTGCTTGTTAAGATCTTCAAGATCGAAGAGCGGGGAGTTACACAGCATATCGTGATCTGGTGCTCAGCCATCATTTCCTTTATCCTGCTGACGGAACTGAATTATCCGGCATACCCGCTGATCCTGTTCCCGCTGATCCTTGCGGCACTGTATTATAACCGGACCTTCGTACTGTATGCGGCATTTCTCATGAGTGCCGGCATTCTCGGGTCCGCCGTGGTTCAGATCGAATTTCCGAAACTGGTGCTGAATCCCATCTATACCACGTATGATGAAGTCTTTGCGGAAACCATCATACCGCTGATCATGGTGGAGATTGCCATGGCATTTGTGGCATTCTTCATAGTGGACAGGAATTCCACGATGATGGACAAGTATATCGATACGGCCATCACCATGCAGGAAAATGAAAACTACCTGATCTATGCTTTTTCCGAGATCAGTGAGAATAAATCGAAAGAAACGGGAGAGCATATCCGAAGAGTTGCCGAGTATATGAAGGTTCTCGGACGTGCATCCGGCTTTGATATGGAGTATTGCGATAAGCTTGCGGCCGGGGCCATGATGCATGATATCGGGAAACTGATGATCCCGGAAGAGATCCTGGATAAGCCGTCAAAACTGACGGACGATGAATACCAGATCATGAAGAACCATGTTCTTTACGGTGAGGCACTCCTGAAGGACTGCCCGGGTGAGATCATGCGGATCGCTTCCACGCTTGCAAAGGAACATCATGAGCGCTGGGACGGAAAAGGATATCTGGGGATGAAGGGTAAGGAGATCGCCTACATTTCCAGGATGATCGCGGTCTGTGATGTATTCGATGCGTTAACCACGACCCGTTCTTATAAAAAGGGATGGACCGTGGAAGAAGCTTATAATGAGATCATTAATAACAGCGGTTCGCAGTTTGATCCGGCCGTTGTCCGGTTATTTATCTCGAATTTTGATAAGTTCAGGGAGATTCATGAGAAGATCCCGGACAAGCAGATTTATTAAAGACTATTTGACTATGAGGAGGAAGGACTATGTACCGCGTTATGAATGAATACCTGGCAAGGGTTCATCTGGAAATAGATCAGACATTTTCCCAGAAAATGGATCTCTTTCTTTCAAATCGGAAAGAGATCAAGAAGTATTGTATCAATGTGAACTACAATAAATATGTGGTGGATGTGCATTTAAAGAAATTTTCCATTGAGGAAGCGGATCATTTCTTCTGTGAGCTTGCGTCCGGTATCGCATATCCCTATTCACACATGTCTCTCCGGTATAATGAGGAAAAGCAGATCCGGTACCGGTTTGTAACATGCAATGAAGAGAAAAACGGTGTATATATGGATCTGGTCCTTTCCTAAACGCGGTTAATAACCCGTGACAGATTCGGAAACAAAAAACAACGTGCCGACTGATCAAAGATCATGGGCACGTAGTTTTTTTATTTCGCTGAACCGGTAATGCTCGCTGTTCACTTATTACCGCAGGATACGGAATACGCCTACCACACGTCCGAGGATGGTACAATCCGGAACGATGATGGGATCCATGGTATCGTTCTCCGGCTGAAGACGGATCTGGTTCATTTCCTTATAGAAGGTCTTTACGGTAACGGAGTCATCGATCAGGGCAACCACGATATCCCCGTTTCTTGCGGTGGGAGTCTGCTCAACGATCAGAAGGTCACGGTCAAAGATACCTGCGTTGATCATGCTGTCACCCTTGACACGAAGCATGAAGGTGGGACCCTTCGGCAGATATTCCGGCAGGAGAGGAATGTAATTCTCGATGTTCTCCACGGCCAGAAGCGGCTGACCTGCAGCAACCTGTCCCAGAAGGGGAACATTTACGATTTCCCGGCGGGCAAGATTGAAATCATCATCACCGACGATCTCCAGGGTTCTGGGTTTCGTGGGATCCCTGCGGATATAGCCTTTCTTTTCCAATGTATTCAGCTGGGAATGAACGGAAGAAGTGGAACTTAAATTCACTGCTTCACAGATCTCCCGGACAGAAGGGGGATAGCCCTTTGATAAGATGCATTCTTTGATATATTCCAAGATCTCTCTCTGCTTGGCGGAAAGCCCCGGTTTGTCAGTCTGACTCATATAAACCTCCTTGCATGGTGCAATTTCTATATATGACAGAATAGCACAGATCAGACGAAAATGCAAACAAATGTTCTGAAAAACGAATATTTTTCCATGATTACCGGATAATCGGGGATGAAACGGAAATAATTACAGAAGGAACAGAAAAATCTTGAAAGAAACCCGTTCTTGCATTATTATATAGATATCTATGTATGCCCAAAAGAAGGGGCATATGGCAGGAGGAAACACAAGATGAAGGAAACACTGCTTCATACACCCGAGGGTGTACGTGATATCTATGGAGATGAATGCAGACAGAAGAATCAGCTGCTTCGGAATATCCATCATGTACTGCATCTTTACAGCTATCATGACATCGAAACCCCCGGCTTTGAGTATTTCAACATTTTCAATATGGAAAAGGGTTCGGCCCACTCCAATGAAATGTATAAATTCTTTGACAGGAATAACAACACCCTGGTTCTGAGACCGGACTTTACCCCCAGCGTTGCCCGCTGTGTTTCAAAGTATTATATCGATGAAGAGCTTCCGATCCGTCTTTGCTATGAAGGGAAGACTTATCAGAATGCACTGCTTCATCAGGGTAAGCGGAACGAGATCACCCAGATCGGGTGTGAACTGGTAAATGATGACAGCTCGGCTGCGGATGCGGAAATGATTTCCTGCGTGATCGATGCCCTGAAGGCATCCGGTTTGAAGGAATTCCAGATCGTGATCGGAGAGGTTGATTATTTCAGAGGGCTGATGGAAGAAGCCGGTGTTTCAAAGGAAGAGGAAGAAGAGATCCGGGATTTCATCCAGATCAGAAACTTCTTCGGACTCAGCGAATATGTGGAGAAGCTGAGCATTCCCTCAAGAACAAAGGAAGCGCTTCATAAGTTTGACCAACTGTTCGGAAATCCGGATTCGCTGGATCTGGCTGAAAGCTTTACGGATAATGTAAGAGCACTTGAAGCCATCGCGCGTCTCCGCAAGGTTTATGCTGCGGTTTCCTATTATGGATATGAAGAATATATCGCCATCGACCTGGGTATGCTGAACGGGTATGATTATTATACGGGAATCGTTTTCAGCGGATATACCTACGGCACCGGTGATGCCATTGCCCGCGGCGGGCGTTATAATACGCTGCTGCAGCAGTTCGGAAAGGATGCGCCGTCCATCGGCTTTGCCATCGTGATCGATGAACTGATGACCGCGCTTTCCAGCCAGAAGATCCTGCCGGACAGCCCGGTTGACAGGGCGCTGGTGATCTATCCGGTTGAAAACCAGGAGACTGCGGTTATGCTGGGCAAGCGGCTTCGGGAAGCAGGCGTAAAGACCGAACTGATCCGGAAGTCCACACGACACGCCCTGACGGAGTATCTGTCCTATGCGGACAGGAACCGTGTGAAATCCGTTTATTTCTTCCTTTCCAATGACAGGGTCCTGATCAGTGACCGTCTGAAAAAGACCGAGAAGGAAGTGAATTATAAAGACATCAAAGAGGAGGAGTTTTAAATGCGATATCTTACATTTGCCCTGGCAAAGGGAAGATTGGCTAAAAAATCCATGGCACTCTTTGAGAAGATCGGGATCACCTGTGAAGAGATGAAGGATCCTTCCACCCGGAAGCTGATCTTTACAAATGAGGAACTGGGGCTTCGCTTTTTCCTTGCAAAGCCCAGTGATGTCCCGACCTATGTGGAATACGGCGTAGCCGATATCGGAGTTGTGGGAAAGGATACCCTCCTGGAAGAAAACCGCAATCTCTACGAAGTGATGGATCTGGGATACGGTGCATGCAGGATGTGTGTCTGCGGTCCGGAGGAAGCAAAGGAGCTTCTGAAACGGAACGAGATCATCCGGGTTGCATCCAAATATCCGAACATAGCCCAGAACTATTTCAGAAACAAGAAAAACCAGAGCGTTGAAGTGATAAAACTGAACGGCTCCGTAGAGCTGGCTCCGATCGTGGGACTTTCCGATGTGATCGTCGATATCGTTGAGACCGGATCTACGCTGAAGGAGAACGGCCTTATGGTTCTGGAGGAGGTTTGTCCTCTTTCCGCAAGGATCGTTGTGAATCAGGTAAGCCTGAAAATGGAGCACGCAAGGATCCGTCGTTTCCTGACGGATGTGGCAGAGGCATTACGGGTTGAGCAGGAGCAGAAAGGATAACCATGAAGATAATCAAACTGACTGAAGAAACCAGAAAAAATCTGTTGACGGAACTGATCAAAAGAAGTCCGGATGACTATGGTCCGTATGAAGCTACCGTTAAGGAGATCGTAGCGGATGTACAGGCAAGAAGAGACGAAGCGGTTCTGGAATACACGGAGCGTTTTGATAAGGCGAAGCTTACACCGGAAACCATGCGTGTTACGGAGGAAGAGATCAAGGCCGCTTATGATGCGGTGGATCCGGAGCTTCTTACCGTGATCCGGAAGGCCATCCGGAATATCGAGGAATATCATGAATTACAGAAGCGGAACAGCTGGATCACCACAAAGCCGGACGGAACCGTTCTCGGACAGAAGATCGCACCGGTGGAATATGCCGGCGTATATGTTCCGGGCGGAAAAGCGGCTTATCCTTCCACGGTACTGATGAATGTGGTTCCCGCAAAGGTTGCGGGTGTTCCCAACATCGTCATGACAACCCCCTGTAATAAGGACGGTGTCGTATATCCCAATACACTTGTAGCCGCAAATGAAGCAGGCGTTACCGAGATTTATAAATGCGGCGGTGCCCAGGCCATCGCAGCACTTGCATATGGAACGGAAACGATCCCGAAGGTGGACAAAATCGTGGGTCCCGGAAACATTTTCGTTGCCATTGCAAAGCGTGTGGTATTCGGACATGTCAGCATTGACTCCATAGCAGGCCCCAGTGAGATCCTTGTTCTTGCGGATGATACACCGAATCCCAGATATGTGGCTGCGGATCTTCTTTCCCAGGCAGAGCACGATGAACTTGCATCGTCCATTCTGGTCACCACCAGTGAGAAGCTGGCGAAGGAGGTTTCCGACTGGACGGATACCTATACAGCACGTCTGGAAAGAAAAGAGATCATTCAGAAGTCCCTGGACAACTTCGGATACATTCTTGTGGCAGATACCATGGAGGATGCGATCGAGACCGCAAATATGCTGGCTCCGGAGCATATGGAGATCCTGACAAAGGATCCGTTCCAGACCATGACCAAGATCCGGAACGCCGGTGCCATGTTCCTGGGCGAGTATTCATCCGAGCCCCTGGGAGACTATTTTGCAGGTCCGAACCATGTGCTTCCCACAAACGGAACGGCACGTTTCTTCTCACCTCTCGGTGTGGATGATTTTGTGAAGAAATCCAGCATCATCAGTTATTCCAGGGATGCCCTGCAGAATGTATATAAAGATGTTATGGCGTTTGCCAATTCGGAAGGCCTTACGGCACATGCAAACTCCATGTTTGTCCGGTTTGAGGAAGAAGACTGATACATGTTCAATTTTGTCAGCGGAAGCTGACCTGGATCCCGCGCCGGATCCCGGGACGGGAATTGAATTCTGAGGAAGAAAGGAACGAATTATGGAAGAAAGAAAAGCGTCGATCGCGCGTACAACCAGTGAGACAGACATTTCCCTGGCACTGAATCTGGACGGTTCGGGTGTTGCATCCGTTGATACCGGCATCGGGTTCTTTGATCACATGCTGAAAAGCTTTGCAAAGCACGGCTTCTTCGACATGAGTCTGGTTGTGAAGGGTGATCTTTATGTGGACAGTCACCATACCATCGAGGATACCGGGATCGTGCTGGGACGTGCGATCAAGGAGGCAGTCGGTGACAAGGCCGGCATCCGCCGGTATGCATCCTTTACCATGCCGATGGACGACGCGCTGATCCTTTGTGCCGTGGATCTGTCCGGAAGACCGTATCTGGGCTTTGACCTGGATCTGACCGTTCCGAAGGTTGGCTATATGGATACAGAAATGGTGAAGGAATTTTTCTATGCTGTTTCCTACGGCGCGGAAATGAATCTGCATCTGAAGCAGCTGTCCGGAACCAATAATCATCATATTATCGAGGCTGCATTTAAGGCATTTGCAAATGCGCTGGATCAGGCTACCCGGGTCGATGAACGTCTCGGTGGCGAAATTCTTTCCACGAAGGGGTCTCTTTGATCGGGGCCTCGTCGGGAAGGAGAACAGAAACAGGAGGAAAATATGGACGGTAAGCGAATCATTCCATGTGTAACCATGGAAAACCCCGTGGAAGAAGCAAAGTATTACAACGACACCGGCGCGGATGCGGTTGCTTTTTTTGATACGAAGGCTTCCAGGGAAGGACTTGAAAAGAATATTCCCGTGATCAAGGAGATTGCCCGGGAAGTGGACATTCCCATCATTGCGTGCGGTGGTGTACGGAGACTGGAGGATGTGAAGAAGCTGCTTTATGCAGGTGCATCCAAGGTATGTATGAAATCCGCTCCGCTGAGTGACATTTCCATTGTAAAAGAAGCATCTGACCGGTTCGGTTCGGACAGGATCATTGTAACGATCGATCTTACGGATTGTGAGGACCCGATCACCTATGGAAAGCAGCTGAAGGAAGCCGGCGCGGGAGAGATCATCCTTGTGCATTACGGCAAGCTGAATCATTACAATGAATATGTGAAGGAATTCAAAAAGGAAGTGGGACTTCCGGTTATCGTGTCTTCCTATTCCACGGACGGGAAAGAGATCGCGGAGCTTCTGAAAGACACCGATGCGGAAACCATCAGCCTGTATAATCTGGAAAAGCATGATGTGATGCAGATCAAACAGGTCTGCAGGGAAGAAGGCGTTCCGGTAAATCTTTATGAAAGCGCGGTTCCCTTCTCTGCATTTAAAACAGATGACAAGGGACTGGTTCCCTGTATCGTCCAGGACTATAAGACAAAAGACGTTCTTATGATGGCATACATGAATGCGGAATCCTTCGAGCTTACGCTGAAGACCGGACGTATGACTTATTTCTCCCGGAGCAGACAGGAACTTTGGGTAAAGGGAGAGACCAGCGGGCATTTCCAGTATGTGAAAGAACTGGATATTGACTGTGACAAGGATACCATCCTGGCCCGCGTATCCCAGGTGGGCGCTGCATGTCATACCGGAAACAGAAGCTGCTTCTACACGCCGCTTGTGAAGAAGGAGTTTAATGATACGAATCCGCTGACCGTGTTCCAGGATGTATATGATGTGATCATGGACCGGAAGCAGCATCCGAAGGAAGGATCCTATACAAACTACCTGTTCGATAAGGGAATCGATAAGATCCTGAAGAAGGTGGGAGAAGAAGCGACGGAGGTTGTGATCGCTGCCAAGAATCCGGATAAGGACGAGCTGAAATATGAGATCTCGGATCTTCTCTATCATCTGATGGTGCTGATGGCTGAGCGCGATACCACATGGACGGAAATTGTCCGTGAGCTTGCGGAACGGAGGTAACAATGGCAGACTTTTTTACGGAATTCGGAACATATTTAATCAAATACGGAATTTATCTGATACTTGCAGTACTTGGATTCGTTGCAGGCACCAAGTGGAGGAAGGCTAAAGATTCCAAGGAGGACAAAAATCAGTGAAGAAATACGGTGTAAATGAATTAAGAGAAATGTATCTTTCTTATTTTGAGAAGCAGGAGCATCTTCGTATGAAGAGCTTTTCCCTGGTTCCCCATAATGACAACAGTCTGCTTCTGATCAATGCGGGTATGGCTCCTCTGAAGCCGTACTTTACAGGCCAGGAGATCCCGCCGAGACGCAGGGTGACCACCTGCCAGAAGTGTATCCGTACGGGTGATATCGAAAATGTAGGTAAGACCGCACGGCATGGTACCTTCTTTGAAATGCTGGGAGATTTCTCCTTCGGCGATTATTTCAAGCATGAAGCCATCAAATGGTCCTGGGAATTCCTGACCGATGTGGTGGGACTGGATGCAGACCGGCTTTATCCGTCCATATATCAGGATGATGATGAAGCATTCGAGATCTGGAATAAGGAGATCGGAATCGCGCCCGAACGGATCTTCCGGTTCGGTAAGGAAGATAATTTCTGGGAGCATGGCGCAGGTCCCTGCGGCCCCTGTTCTGAGATCTATTATGACCGGGGTGAGCGTTTCGGCTGCGGAAAGCCCGATTGTACGGTAGGTTGTGACTGTGACCGTTACATGGAGGTATGGAACAACGTATTTACCCAGTTTGAAAATGACGGTAAGGGGAACTATGAGACCCTGAAGCAGAAGAATATCGATACCGGTATGGGTCTGGAGCGTCTGGCGGTAG
>CADBOV010000119.1 GCA_902796385.1 uncultured Lachnospiraceae bacterium | reverse complement strand
TTGCTACCTTAACTGCCATTTGTCATTTCCTCCTAGAAATATACTTTGTGAACGTATCACTCACATAGAAATATAATACCTTTTTTAGGGGTATATTTCAAGTGTGATTTCACAGTTTTTTCATACGGTCGGGGGGAAATGTGGCATCTCCACTTGATATTTCAATTCAGTAACCATATAATCGAGCATAGATCGTCACAGAAATCGACATATGAAAGGGGCAGCCATGTATCCAGACTATCATCTTCATACCGAATTTTCCGGTGATTGCAAGACTCCGATCCGGGATCTGATCAGTTCTGCAAAAGAAAAAGGGTTAAATGAGATATGCATCACCGACCATTATGATCATGAATTTCCGGAAGGAATCGCCCAGTGCAGTTTTGACCTGGATTTTGACAGCTATTTCAGGACACTTTCCGAATTAAAGGAAGAACTTGCGCCTGATTTTACATTAAAGATCGGTATTGAGCAGGGACTCATGCCCTCCACCTGCGAGGCGCTTTCGGATTTTTCAACCCGCTATCCCATGCTGGACTTTATCATCTGCTCAACCCATGTGGTTGACGGATTCGATCCCTACTACCCGCCTTTCTTTGAAAAATGGGGAGAAAAGGCAGGATATCGCAGATATTTTGAGGAAATCCTTTATATCGTTCAGCATTTTACCGATTATAATGTGTACGGACATTTGGATTATATCCTGCGGTACGGTCCGACCAAGGCGGATAACTTTGATATCCGTGAGTATATGGAGTTGTTTGAAGCAATCCTGAAGACCATCATTCAAAACGGAAAAGGAATCGAACTGAACACCGGTTCCCTGTACCGGGGAATGGATTTTCCGCATCCGCACTCCGCAGTCCTGAAGCTTTATAAGGAACTGGGCGGTGAGATCATCACCTTCGGAAGCGATGCACATGATACCGTTCATATCGGGTATGATTTTGATAACGGAGCCGGACTCCTGAAATCCCTTGGATTTAAATATTACTGTACATTTGAAAAAATGAAACCCGAGTTTGTCAAATTGTAGAAAAACGACGGAGCAGCCATCTGACTGCTCCGTCGTTTCTTCTACATATAATGCTGAATTCCCGTGTTTATTTATTCTGGCAGACACCCTTGCTGCTGAACTTATAAACCTTTGATCCGATCTTCAGTTTTCCGGTTACCATCACACCGGCCTTGAAATAGTACCATTTTCCGGAGAGCTTCAGCCATCCGGTTACCATTTCACCCTTGCTGTTAAAGTAATATCTCTTTCCGTCTATGGTTCTCCAACCGGTGGACATGACACCTTTCTTAAGATAATACTTCTTTCCGGAAAGCTTCAGCCAGCCAACCTGCATGGCTCCGGTCGTATTGAAGTAATACTTCTTTCCGTCGATGGTCTTCCATCCGGTGATCATCATACCTTCCCGACCGGCTTTCTTTTCGAAATAATACCAGGTTCCGCTGATTGCCTGCCAGCCGGTTGTCATTATTCCGGTGCTCTTGAAGTAATACCATACAGAACCGATCTTCTTCCATCCGGTGGTCATGGTACCGTCAGATGCAAAATGATACTGCTGACCCTTGATCACCTTCCATACGGTGTACATTGCGCCATAGGTATCGTCAAAGTAATACCATTTTCCGTCAATCTGCTGCCAGCCGTATTTTCTCTTGCCGCTGTTGTCATAGTAGCACCATTTGCCGTTTGTTCTGGTCCATCCGGTCTTCTTATCACCGATGGTAACGGTACACTGGGACTGCTTTCCGCTTAAGGTCTCTGTTCCGCCTGATTTTACATACTCACGCACGACAACCTTGTAAGTACCCGTACGGAAGAAAAACCAGCTTGCAACCACCGTATCAACATCCAGAGTCTTGATGGAGATATCGATGGAATTCACGGTTTTATTATCCGAAGTATAGAGGTATGCTACTACTTTTGAGGCGTTTTTCGACGGTGTATAATAAAAATATACATTCGTGGTATCTGCAACCGAGGATTCAACCGTTGCCAGATACGGCTTTAATCCCGGTGTGGAAGATGCCTGTGTATCAATCTTCGGAACCATGACTGATGCGAAGATGATTGCCAGTGCAAGCAGTCCTGCAAAAAGTCTCTTTGATGCTTTACTCATTCTGATCCCTTCATGATGTATATAGAAGCTGATACATCACATTTCCTTTCCTGATAATCCCGTGATCCGATCCATGCCCGGCACCGGATGGCTTCCAATCCCTGCCTTTCCCGGCTTTCACTGCCGAAAACAGGTTCATCCCCGGACACGCACGTTCACACATATAGGATAGCATTATAAATGGTGTAATTCAATCAGATTTTTCTATTTAACATCTCCTGTTTTCTGTTATAATATCTCTATCAAAATCGAAGGAGATCCATCAATGAACGAATTGGATGAACGCTACAGCACTGCAGAGGAAGCCATCTTTGATGCATTTTTTTTGCTTCTGAAGGAAAAACCTCTGGAAAAGATCACGGTTGCGGATGTGATCAAGAAGGCCGGCGTAGTCCGCAGTACATTTTATAATCATTATGAAAATATCCCCGCGCTGATGTCTGCAGCCGAGGATAAAACAATCAAGGATATTTTCTCTATTATGGACAGCTTCCATCCGAGAAATGATAAGGATATTTGTGATTCCTACTTCCTGGCCATCTGTAATTATACGAAGAAAAATCCCTTCCTGGCCAATCTCCTGCAGTCTCCCCGGGGAGATGCATTTATGGAAAAGGCCATTACCATGTTCCATAAATATGTTACGGAAGTGACCCATACCACATTTCCGGAGTCAAACGGAGGCGTTGCATTTTCCTTCTTCATTGCAGGTTCCATCGGCGGGACCATCGGTGTTCTCCATAAATGGACGGCAGAGAATTTTGAAACCCCTACGGAAGAGGTGGCAGATATCCTGTCCCGGATGTTCATGTCCGGTGTCCTGCCCTATCTTTCCATATAAAATGAATGATCAGATCGAATCTCGGATCCGAAGGGATCGGGGATAAACCAAAAGAACCGGGCCGGTGATTTCCGACCCGATTCTTTGTTTTTCTCAGTGTGAGAAGAATTCATGATGAACTTAGTCAAGTTCAGCCTCGCCACGGATGATCTTCCGTGTTGCATTTCGATGGAACGGGGTTTTTCTTATTACAAGCCCCGTGATCTGACGGTAGGTGGGCTGGCTTCTGTTATAATCATCCAGCATTGCCTGTAAGCCCGCTTTTACCTGATCCTCTGTCAGCTTCTTTACCTGGATCACATCCTGATCCGGGAAGATCCGTGCCGTAAGACCGTTGTTCTCACCGGTGATGATGATCTCACCGACCAGCGGTGCAAGCGCAAGCTTTCCTTCGATCTCCTCCGGTGAAATGTTCTCGCCGTTGGAAAGAATGATCAGGTTCTTTACACGACCGTTGATGAAGAGGAATCCATCCTCATCAATATATCCCTTGTCGCCTGTATGGAGCCAGCCGTCCCGCAGGGTTTCCGCTGTTTCCTCGGGCATTTTGTAATATCCCTTCATGACACTGGTACTCTTTACCAGGATCTCTCCGTCTTCAAAACGGATCTCCGCATTCTTCAAAGGACGTCCGATGGAACCAGCCTTGTGATCCTCCGGCATGTTGCTGCTGATAACCGGTGAACACTCGGACATTCCATAGCCTTCCAGTACGGAAATGCCGTATGCTTCCAGTTTTTCGATATAGAAGGGATCAAGGTGTGCCCCGCCCGTGAAAATGATCCGCAGCTTTCCGCCGAATACCTGCTCGTACAGAACGCTTGCCGGGATTGCCGGATCTGCAACGGAAAGACGCTTGTAAATTGTTTCGATCATGAGAGGAACCATCAGCATAATGTCCGGTTTGAATATACCCATGTTCCGGATCATATGCATGAAGCTGTCGTTGATGCAGAGGATCGCACCCAGGGAAAATCCCTTCAGCCAGTCCATTACCAGGCAGAATGCATGATGAACGGGAAGAACGCTGAGAACTACGGTTCCGGGATCTGACGTATATGCGACATTTTCCACATTTTCAGCCAGATTGTACTGTGTCAGCATGACACCTTTGCTCTTTCCGGTGGTTCCGGAGGTGTAAATGATGGTTGCGATATCATCCTTTCCGGAGGGAGTGACGGCTATATCTGCAGCGCCTGCTTTCTTCAGATCTGCAACGGTTTCTGCATCCGGTGATTCTTCCTCCTGAAGGAGCCAGATCTTCTGTACGTTCGGGCAGGCAGCCTTCACTGCAGGGATAAGCGCTTTGCCCATGGGGGTAAGGAACAGTGCCTTTGAATCGGAACGATTCAGAAGATCGATCAGATCTTCCGGCGGAAGTCCGGCATCCAGCGGAACTGCCACATTGTTTCCGGTTGTGATTCCCAGATAAGCTCCGATCCAGCTGATGGAAGCCGTTCCGATCAGAGCAATATGTGCGTTCTGAAAGCCTTCAGCAGCAAGTCCGTTTTGGATCGCGGTAACATCCTCGCCCAGTTCTTTATAGCTGCGTTCTTTGATCTCTTTCTTTTCCAGCCAGCGAACTGCCGGAAGTTCAGCATATTCTGCCAGTGCGTAGTTCCAGATTTCCCCAATCGTTCCCATCGATCCCATATTACTCCTCCATCATCTTATTGATCATTGCGATCGCATCACCGATGGTATGTACCTGTGATGCATTTTCCTGCTCCAGTTCCACATCAAATGTATCTTCGATTTCACCCAGGAAGGACATGAAGTCCAGGGAGCTGAATCCCAGATCCTCACGGAACCGCATATCGTCGGTCATATCCTCAACCTTCACCTCGGTGTACTGTGCTACCAGATTCTTAAACTGCATTACTTTATCCATTCCCATGATTTTATTATCTCCTTTTAATTCTATAGTCTTATTAATTATACGCTCTGCATGATCTCGTTCAGTGGCAGTTCCGGATTCGAGATTCCCATGAAGAGGATTCTCATCATATAGTAGTATAAAAGTTCCATATCATGTTCTTCCAGGCAAACTGTCTGATAATGATAGGAGAAGTTCATACCGCCCTCTTCCGTATGGGATACGGTGAGATACATTTTCTTTGTGGCTGCACCGTTTGCAAACCATTTATTATGCATCTCGATGTTCTGCAGGAACGGGTTCTCTGCCCGAACCGGCATGGGCTGATAAGTAAGGTAGCAGCTTTCGTATGTGGTATCCTTCGGTGTCTTGTAACGCTTCTGCATTTCTGCCTTGATCAGCTCCGGATCGTAATTACTGTGCATGTAAATGCGGTTCTGTACGTTCTGGATCTCGTATGCTGCTGACATGAAATCCGTATCTCCGCTGATCACAGTCCGGCAGGGGAACATGATCGTCCGGCTTCCACCGGAGGTCCACTCATCATGTGTGGATCTTCTGGAAATGAAGTTCTCGATGGTGATGTCTTCCTGACCGTTGTTTACCTTGGAAAGGTAGGTCCGGATTCCAAGGAGAAGCAGGTTCGTCATCGAAAGCTGATGATTCATGCAGAAGTCGATCAGACCCTTGGTCGGCTCCGGCTCCAGAACGTAATCCTTTACGGCTACGAAGAGTTCCTTCCGTTCGATGTCAGCGGCACGGAGGTTTTTCTTCTTATGCTTCTTTCTTGCTGCTTCCAGAACCGAGGGGCCCTGGATATCGGAGTAAAGCGGTTCGCCGTACAGATCCAGCTGATCATCCCAGAACTTCTTGTCCTTTGCGAAGCGCTTCTCGTTGTTTGCCTTGGCCAGGTCCTTTTCAAGGACTGTTTCGAAGTCGGCCAGATCGGACGGATACTCGGATCCGAACCGGTAATGTGTATAAAGGGACATCAGGTCATTTACCATAACCACCAGTCCGCAGGAATCGATGAGGCGGTGATCCATGTGAATGAAGAATCCGTTGTAACCCTCCGGCAGCTTCATCATGTAGACTTCACACATCGGGCGGTTATCTCCGTCCAGTGTCTGATATGCCCACTGCTGCATCAGGTCATCCGCTTCCTTCAGGGTCATATTTGTGAGATCCTTTAAAGGAATGTCTCTGGTATCCTTCTTAACCAGATACTGTTTTACATTTCCGTCCTTGTCCGGCTTGGTAAAACGTAACCGGAGGCATCCATAGCGCTCCATTTCCAACTGGATACATTTTTTCAGTAATCCGAAATCCAGCTCCACCTTCAGGGATGCGACGATGCTGACGCCGGACACCTGCTGTGTGTTGTATTCGCGGATCCATTGATGATGCATGTTCTGTGCTGCGGTAAGTGGGTACTCTTTTCTCATGAACGCTTTTCCTCCTCGTTACTTCCTCTTTCGTTCAACTTTTTTCCTCTTGTCGAGTGAGAGATTACCACAATAAAAATGAAAATCAATACCCTTTTCGACCTAATGAACATTTCGATAGGAAATGACTTCTACATAAAAGACAGATCCGTAAAATGTGTTTGATATCAGAAAGAAACCGCCGGCAGAATTGCCGACGGCTGTATGCGTTAATTATTGTCATATGCGCTATTACCTGTCATATTTCCGGAAGAACTCTGTCATCTTCTTCTGATACAGCTCCGGATCCACGTAGGAACTGCAAAGATGTCTGGCTTTCGGGAAGATCACCAGCTCCTTGTCCGCTTTGCAGAGATCATAGTTCCTGCGGGAATTCTCGGGCCATACATAGGTGTCTTTTGCTCCGTGGAAGAAAAGCACCGGACGTTTATTCTTCTTTAATGCATGGGTTGTTTTCGTTTCCCGCATGGAGAAGCCGGCAAACAAACGACAGAAGAAATCGACCCGGACAAGAAGCAGTTCAACAAAATGTAAATGGAACCAGCCGGAAGCAATGTCCTTTAACTGCTGTTTCATTGAACTGAATCCGCAGTCGGCAATGATCCCATGAACATTTTCAGGAAGCACAAGTCCTGATGCCAAAAGAACGGTTGTTGCCCCCATTGACTGACCATACAGATAGATCGGAAGATCATTTACATTTATTTCTTCCAGACGTTCCAGCCATAAAGTTACATCAACCTTCTCCTTGGCTCCGAAGGTGATATATCGTCCCCCGCTCTTCTCACAGCCTCGCTGATCGATCATCAGCAGACTGCAGTTATTCTTATGCAGGAACTCCGCCATATGTCCCATACTTCCGCACCAGGTGCCTCTGTATCCGTGGCACATGACGATGAAACGCTCCGGCTTCTCAGCCGGAAGGTAGGAAGCATGTAACCGTACGCCGTCAGTGCCACGGATATACCAGTCCTTGACAGGCTGAGCCAGGCACCAGGCTTTACCGCGTTCATACTCATCTTCATTTTCATATCTGGGATGGTTGATGATCGTATGACGCAGCGCAAACCATTTAACAGCGTTCTTGTTCTCTTTCGGCTTCTTTTTCGTTTGTTTTTTCTTCTTTCCGGCATAGGTGAAGAAATAAAAGAACGGCCACCCGGTTGCGAAATAAGCAACAACTCCAAGTGCTACAGCGCCGGAAAGCGATTGAATGAGTTTCTTTTTTTCAATCTCTTTTTTCATATGTATCAATGCTCTCCCAAAGAATTGATATACTTTTCCTCAGGGATTCCATAGGATTTCAACCATTTGTTCAAGGTTTCGTCTTTGGCGTAGATTGACATTTCAATTGCGGAATTCTTTTCTAAGCCGTAACTATGGCTTATCTCAACAAAATAACTGATTTTTCCTGAAAGAACTTCACCGGCAAGTTTGCAACGGGTAAGTGCTGCAAGCATAGCAGGTTTGTTGTATATGAAATTCTCGATATTATATCTTTGCCAATCTGCGTCAATGCCCAAATTATCTCCGACACATAAAAAGGCTAAATAACTCGGATCATCACACCATTTCATTAAAGGTGAAATTAAACTTTCGCCATTCTTTATAGCATTGTCTCTTGCCATATAATATTCAGTCAAACCGCCATAAGACTCATAGCATTGAATCAGTTTGTTATAATCTTCTTCCGCATAATCCGTGGATATAATCTTTCCATCCCTCACAAATGCATCGTCCCATCTACGACCGTATATGTCATCATAATAGAGTATATTTCCATTTTCGGAAGAAAACTGGGGTAGATACTGGTCGGTATCGCCAGTTAATATGAATGGTAATCCGTGTAGTGAGGTGGGGATTGTTCTGTCTTTGGAATGAGAGGCAGTGGTACGAATATATTTAAACATTCCGCCTAGATAAGAATTGGAAACGTAAACTTGTGTTCTATCGGAAGGATTGTCAAGCATTTCGAAACCATTTTCAGTCAGTCTTCCCACATCCGTAGCAACTAGTTTTCTTTGGGAAAAGATGAAATCTACACCACCATAGGTCTTGTCCAGATCCTTTATGCCACATTCAGCGGAAAAGTAAAACTTTTTCCCATTAAATACATAATAGGCTTCTGATCTGTCGCGAAATACGAATAGAATAAGGACAACTGCCGTGATTGCCAGAACCGCACAGGTGATAATGCTTCCGATGATAATCTTCTTCTTACGGTTACCACTTTTCTTCGGCTGCTGTTCTGTTTGCTCAGGATCTGCCGGCTCATAATCCGCTTGCTCCTGATAGCCCTGTTGGTATTGCAGGTTGGGCTGAGCCTGAGCCTGCGCCTGGTAGTCCTGCTGGTACTGCAGATCGGGTTGAACCTGATTCTGATATCCTTGCAGATACTGTGCATCAGGCTGATACCCCTGCTGGTATTGATCGGGCTGAATCTGTCCCTGATAGCCCTGCTGGTACTGCGCATC
>CADBOV010000118.1 GCA_902796385.1 uncultured Lachnospiraceae bacterium | reverse complement strand
CGGAAGCGTCTGTATGTGGACTGCCTTGTGGCGGATGGAATGAAGGAGAAGGACGCAGAGCGGACGTTCCAGGCATTCCAGGCCGGTAAGCTGAAGATCCGTTCGGCAACTCCCACGCTGGATCAGTACAGCCGGGATCTGACCATGGAGGCACAGTCCGGAAAGATGGATCCCGTCATCGGAAGAACCGATGAGATGCAGCGGGTCCTTCAGGTGCTCAGCCGGAGAATGAAGAACAATGCCTGCCTGGTAGGAGAGGCCGGCGTCGGTAAGACCGCCATTGTTGAAGGGATCACGCAGCTGCTCTATTCGGGAACGGCACCGGATTCCCTGAAGGATAAAAGGATCGTGTCCCTGGATCTTACCAGTATGGTGGCAGGCTCCAAGTACCGTGGGGAGTTTGAGGAAAGGATCAAAAGGACCATTCAGGAGGTGATCGACGCCGGGAATGTGATCCTGTTCATAGATGAGCTGCATACCATCATCGGAGCCGGAGGTGCGGAAGGGGCCATGGATGCTTCCAACATCCTGAAGCCTGCGCTTTCCCGCGGACAGATCCAGGTGATCGGTGCAACCACACGTGCGGAGTACAGAAAATACATAGAGAAGGATGCGGCCCTGGAACGCAGGTTCCAGCCGGTTTATGTGGAGGAACCCACAGAGGAAGAGACCCTGGCCATTCTGGAAGGGATCGCGCCCCGGTATGAAGTGCATCACCGGGTAAAGATCACGAAAGAAGCCATGGAGGCTGCGGTGCAGCTTTCCGTCAGATACATCAATGACAGATATCTTCCGGATAAGGCCATTGACCTTCTGGATGAAGCGTCTGCCAAGCTCCGGATGTCCGGAAAGTCCTTCCGGATCGCCGAGAGTCTTTCCGGTAAAAATGTCCGGGCTCTGAATAAGGAACTGGAGGAGGCTCTGGTGGCTGGAGATCTGGATGCCGCAAAGCGTATCCAGGATCAGATCCGGGATGAACAAAGGAAGCTCCGGGAGGAAGATAAGAAGAGGGATAAGCAGGAAGAAGGAAAGGAACCGGAGCTGACCGGAGAGGATATCGCGGATGTGGTTTCGCTCTGGACGAAGATCCCGGTATCCCGTCTTACGATTTCCGAACAGCAGAGACTGCTCCGGATGGAAAAGGTTCTTCATGAACGGGTGGTAGGACAGGAAGAGGCCGTGACGGCAGTTTCCCGTTCGATCCGGAGAGGAAGGGTCGGACTGAAGGATCCGAAACGCCCCATCGGTACATTTTTATTCCTGGGCCCCACAGGTGTCGGAAAGACCGAGCTGTCAAAGGCTTTGGCCGAGGCACTGTTCGGGGATGAGAACAGCATTATCCGGGTGGACATGTCGGAATATATGGAGAAGCACAGTGTCTCCAAGATGATCGGTTCTCCTCCGGGATATGTGGGATATGACGAAGGCGGTCAGCTGTCTGAGCAGGTACGGAAGAAGCCGTATTCGGTCCTTCTTTTTGATGAGATCGAGAAGGCACATCCGGATGTGTTCAATATCCTGCTGCAGGTGCTGGATGACGGCCGGATCACGGATGCCCAGGGACGAAATGTCAACTTCAAGAATACCATCATCATCATGACGTCAAATGCGGGAGCACAGAGGATCGTGGATCCGAAGACGCTGGGCTTTGTGACGGAAGAGGACAGCGCGGTAAGGGATCACAACGAGATGAAGGAGCGCGTGATGGAGGAAGTAAAGCTTCTGTTCCGTCCGGAGTTCCTGAACCGGATCGATGAAACGGTCGTGTTCCATATGCTGAGCGAGGAAAATGTAAAAGACATCGTAAATCTCATGCTGAAGGATCTGGTAAAACGGGCAGACGAGAATCTGGATATCCGGCTGAGCTACGGTGAAAATCTCCGGAAATTCATTTTCAAAAAAGGATATGATAAGAAGTACGGCGCAAGACCGCTCCGGAGAGCGATCCAGACCTGGGTTGAGGATCCGCTGGCGGAGGAAGTGCTTCGCGGCGCGATCAAACGAGGCAGTAAAGTGTCCATCGGCGTAAAGCAGGATAAAGTTACATTTACACAGAAATAATACGTGAATTAAGAGAAAACCGGTGGAAAAAAAACTGCAGATAGGATATAATAGATACGGTCTGATCCTTTGGCAGGTCCATGCTGACCGGAAGGACGGAACAAAGATCATTTTTGCATCACATTTAGGAGGAAAACGGGGATGGCAGTAATAGAGGAACTGATCCGGGAAGAAGAAAACGGTACCCTTGGATTCGGCAATTATTTGCTGGAGACAAAGACAAAAAAGGACGGCTTCCAGTATATGGGAGACAGCTACAAGATCAAGACATTTAACGAGATCACAAAGCTGGAGAAAAACGGGGCATTTGTTTATGAATCCGTACCGGGAACCACAGTTCATGAGTTTCAGGCAAACAGCGACAAGCTGGAATTTGCGGTAGAAGGATCCAAGAATGCGCAGGTAACGCTTGAGCTGGAGCCGGAGCAGGAATACAAGGTATATGTCGATGATGTTTATGTAGATAAAATGAAGACAAACCTCGGAGGTAAGCTGGTTCTTTCAGCGCCGTTGGAGGAAGCAGATCAGATCAAGGTAGTGATCGAGAAGGTTGACTGATCGAAAGATCCTGAAGAATGAAAGTCCCTGCAACGGCAGGGGCTTTTTTTCGGAACCGACCGGGGCGGAGGCTCGGAGTATGAAGGAAAAGAAAGTTTATTTTTGCAAAGAATGCGGATATGAATCAGCCAAATGGATGGGACAGTGTCCGGGATGCCGTCAGTGGAACACCTTTGCGGAAGAGAAGATCACCGTGAAAAAACGGAGCACGTCCGGCCAGCCGGAATCCCAGGAGGAGGCAGTCAGCATCACGGAAGTGACCTCCGCGCAGGAGAGCCGGATGTTTACCAACATCGGAGAGCTGGACCGGGTACTGGGAGGCGGGATCGTCCGCGGATCCCTGGTGCTGGTGGGCGGCGATCCGGGAATCGGAAAATCCACGCTGCTCCTGGAAATGTGCAAGGCGCTTGTGTCGGATGACGAAAAGGTTTTATATGTTTCCGGCGAGGAATCCCTTTCGCAGATCAAAATGCGGGGAGTTCGTCTGGGGGCTTACGATGAGAAGATCCTTCTGCTTTCCGACGGGGATCTGGAACACGCGGAGCATGCCATTGAAAAATCCGGAGCGGACGTGGCGGTGATCGATTCGATCCAGACCATGTTTGCGGCGGACCTGGATAATGTTCCCGGAAGTGTGACACAGGTAAGAGAGGTAACAAGCCGTCTGATGCAGATTGCCAAACGTCTGAATGTGGCGATCTTTATCGTAGGTCATGTGACCAAGGAGGGCACGGTTGCGGGTCCGAGAACGCTGGAGCACATGGTGGACTGTGTGCTGTATTTCGAAGGAGATGATAATTCCGGCTTCCGCATGCTTCGTGCAGTGAAGAACCGGTTCGGATCCACGAATGAGATCGGCGTTTTCAATATGACAGAGACCGGACTGGAGGAGGTGTCCAATCCCTCCAGAATGTTCCTTACGGGACGTCCGGTGGAAGCTCCCGGATCTGTGGTGATCAGTTCCATGGAAGGCTCCAGGGCCGTACTGGTGGAACTGCAGGCGTTGGTGAGTGATTCAAATTTCAATATGCCCAGACGCACTGCGGTGGGGATCGATTATAACCGGGTGAACCTGCTCACGGCTGTGCTGGAAAAGCGCGGCGGGATCAATCTTTCGGGCTGTGACTGCTATGTCAGCATAGCCGGGGGGATCAGGGTAAATGATCCGGCATCGGATCTGGGTATCATCCTGGCCATTGCATCCAGTTACAGAAACCGGCCGGTGGGAGATGATGTGGTCATTATCGGTGAAGTAGGTCTGGCGGGCGAGATCCGCGGTGTCCGGAATATCCTTACAAGAGTAAAGGAAGCGGATAAACTGGGTTACAAGCGGGTGATCCTTCCGAAGGCTGTGGATATCGGAAAGATTCCGGACCTTTCGGCGGAACTGATCCCGGTGGGAACCATCCGGGAAGCCCTGGACCGTATCTGATGCGCAGTGCCGGACAGGAAACAGACAGAAGACCGGTGACGGAGAACCGGGAACAGACAGGAACCCGGGGAGTGTACCGGATAATACATGAGACTTGAAAAACAGGTAAGGAAACGAAACGTATGATTCTTGCATGTCAGGCAATTTCAAAAGCATATGGTGATGTGGAAATCCTGAAAAATGTATCATTTCATATCGAGGAGCGGGACAAGCTTGCTGTGGTCGGGATCAACGGCGCAGGAAAGACCACCCTTCTCCGGATCATTTTGGGAGAACTTACACCGGATAACGGAACGGTGGTCCGTGCCCGTGATATCACGGTGGGGTATCTTTCCCAGCATCAGGACATTTCCTTTCAGAATACGGTTTACGGGGAAATGGAACTTGCGAAGCATTATCTGGTGGAAATGGAACAGAAGCTCCGGAGTCTGGAAGCGGAGATGAAGCATTCCCAAGGGGAGGAACTGGAAAAGATCCTGGAGAGCTACAACCGGCTTTCCACACGGTATGACCGGGAGAACGGCTATGCGTACGAAAGTGAGATCGCAGGTGTCCTGAAGGGACTGGGCTTCTCGAAGAGTGATTATGACAGAGACATCAATTCCCTGTCCGGAGGACAGAAGATGCGGATCGCGCTGGGACGTCTTCTTTTATCCAGACCGGATGTGATCCTGCTGGATGAGCCGACGAACCATCTGGACATGAATTCCATTCGCTGGCTGGAAGGCTTTCTTTCAGGCTATCAGGGAGCCGTGATCGTGGTCAGCCATGACCGGTATTTCATAGACCGGGTATCCAATCAGATCCTGGAACTGGAACACGGAACCTCAAAGCTCTACAGGGGCAATTACTCCTTCTACAGGGAGCAGCACGAGAAGCAGAGACAGGATGAAATGAAGGCCTATCTGAACCAGCAGGCTGAGATAAAGCATGAGGAGGATGTGATCCGGAAACTGAAGTCCTTCAACCGGGAGAAATCCATCAAACGGGCGGAAAGCCGGGAGAAGCTTCTGGATAAGGTGGAACGGATCGATAAGCCGCTGCAGCTGAATGATAAGATGCGGCTTACACTGACGCCGGTTACGGAGTCCGGTGAGGATGTTCTTTTTGCGGAACATTTGAAAAAGTCCTTCGGAGACAATCTGCTGTTTCAGGAACTGGGATTGGATATCAAGCGGGGAGAACATGTGGCGCTGATCGGCGGAAACGGAACCGGTAAGACCACATTGCTGAAGATCCTCTCCAGGCGGATCCCGAAGGATGAAGGCACGGTAACGCTGGGCGCCCGTGTCCGGATGGGATATTTTGATCAGGAGAATCAGGATCTGGATCCGGAAAAGACGTTGTTCGATGAGATGTCGGATACCTTCCCGGATATGACGAATACCAGGATCCGGAATGTGTTGGCAGCATTCCTTTTTACGGGAGACAAGGTTTTCATGAAGATAAAGGAGCTTTCCGGCGGGGAACGCGGACGGCTTTCCCTTGCAAAGCTGATGCTGTCACCCGCAAACCTTCTGCTCCTGGATGAGCCGACAAACCATCTGGATATCCAGTCCAAGGAAATCCTGGAGGATGCGATCCGGGATTATACGGGAACCGTCCTGTATGTCAGCCATGACCGGTATTTTATCAACCAGACGGCCACCAGGATTTTGGATCTCAGGCATAAGGTGCTGACCAGTATTCCGGGAAATTATGATGATTACGAGGAGAACAGGGAGAAGCTGTTCAGACTCCAGAATGAAGATAATCCGTATGCGGATACGACAAGGGCGGAAACCGATTCCGGCTTTTCCATTGTTTCCACGGAGGCATATGAACAGGAAACCTCCGGCGGGGGCAGGGAAAGCTACCTGCAGAGGAAGGAAGCCTATGCCAGACAAAGAAAGCAGGCCAGTGATCTAAGAAAACTGGAAAAGCAGATCGCTTCTGCGGAAGAAGAGCTGGAAGCCATTGATAAGGAGATGAATCTTCCGGAGAACGGCACAAATGCGGCGCTGCTGACGGAACTGACCGAACGGCAGCAGAAGCTGGAGGAACAGCTGCTGGCATGGTATGAGGAGTTGGAATCCTTCGGAGAGGACTGACAGGGAAACCGGCAGGAGCATCGCAGAGATGCTGGCAGGAGCATTGCAGAGATGCTGGCAGGTGCATTGCAGAGACGTTGACGGAAACACCACAGGAACGTAAGGAGGCCGGGATATACGATGAATCGATCCACAAGGAACCGAATACTTGGAATCCTGGCCATGCTGCTTGCAGCAGCCGGAGTGATCGTGATCTCCGTTCTGGCAAAAAAGGATCAGGGGCAGGGCAGCTCGGAGGTGTCCTGCTATGATTTTGCCATGGGGAGCAGCATTTCCGTGAAGCTGTACGGAGAAAATGCGGAAGAAACCGGAAAAGATCTGATCCGTGAGGTAAAGGATCTGGATCAGAAGGTGATCTCCCGGAGAGAGGATACATCGGAACTGGCGCAGTGGAATAAGAATACGGAAGCCCGGGCTGAGACAGTAGTCAGTGAAAGGCTCGGACATGTGATCGAAACGGGGCTTGATCTCGGAAAAGAATCGGGCGGAGCCTTTGATATCACGCTGCGTCCGGTGCTGGAGGTCTGGGGCATCGAGGATAAAACGGCAGATACATTTCAGGTCCCGGAGGAAAAGGCTCTGCAGGATGCAAAGCAAAAAACCGGAACCGGGGAACTGAAAACAGAGAGGAAAGATGAAGGGGGATATACCCTGAGCCGGGGAAGAAAAGAGATCATCATCGATCTCGGAGCCCTGGGAAAAGGATATGCACTGGATGTCCTGGCTGACCGGCTGAAGGAGGAAAAGGAGATCCGCGGAGCGGTGATCGCAGTGGGCGGAAGCGTTCTGGTATATGGTTCCTCCCCGGACGGACGGGATTTTAAAGTCGGGATCCGGGATACGGAGGGAGCTCCGGATGAGGTGATCGGAACCATTTCCTTTCCGGCGGGAACCGGGAAGATGT
>CADBOV010000117.1 GCA_902796385.1 uncultured Lachnospiraceae bacterium | reverse complement strand
GCCGAAAAGGAATGGAGCGACAAGGGTTATATCAAGGACTATGCAGCAATTTATACCGCTGTCTATGCCGGTGATGAACTGGTGCCGGGTACTATCAGACAAATGAAATATCCGACCACCAGCGTCCGGTATTTCTTTGACCGTCTTGCTGAAGGAAAACAACTGGCGGACTACCGGATCTTCGAGGTTGTGCTTACGGATCCGGTGATGGATGAAACCGGTAAAGTAACATCTTATTCCAATCTGACAAAACTGGCGGATGGGGATCTTGTTACAATCGAAGGGACCACGAAGGAGGGAGTGACGACCGGTCATTCCTACAGTGTGGAGTATACGCAGGGAACGCCGACAGGCAAGATGACGCCCGGAAATGTCCGCGTGGATGAAATCTCGAATGTGAGAGCCGGCGGAATCGTTATGACGCTTTATAAGTGGGATTCCACGGAGAAGCTTTCCGGCGGAACTTTTGTCCTGAAGAAGGGTGATGAAACCATCGGAACCTATACGGCGGACTCGCGCGGCAGGATTACGATCCTGTACGATTTCGATGTGGATACAGAGTATGTCCTGACAGAGACGGAAGCACCTGCAGGCTATATCGGACTTCCACAGTCAGTGAGATTCACGGTGGATTCTGATGACAATATTACTGTAGTTGATAATGATACCGGTTGGTATAGGGGCTACAAGTCCACAGTGACCACTGATAAGCTGATCGCTTATATTGATCTTTATAACAAGCCGTATGAGCTCCGGGCAGTCAAGGTGGATGAACTTGGTACGGCACTGGCAGGAGCACAGTTTGCTCTGTATCGTGGCGTCACAGGCAGTAACGGAACAGTACTGAAGGATTATTTTCCGATGGAAGGCTTTGAGAGCCTTGTATCCGGTGCAGATGGTACGATTCCGAAGATCGATAACACACTGCCTCACGGCAAGTATTATCTGACAGAGACGAAGGCACCGGACGATTATAACGGAATTACGAAGGATGTGATCTTTACGATCTCTGATTCCGGCGTCCTTTCCATCGATCCGGAGGGCTATCAGGCACTTGTTCAGAATGTGGGAACGGAGGATGCTCCGAGCTACGTTATCAACGTGGAGAACACCTATACCGGAACGGATGCATACCTGACCATCACAAAGACTGTGGCAGGAAACTTCGGAAATAAAGCGAAGGACTTCACATTTACCCTTAAGGTGGAAGGTGCTACGGAACTGGATGAATATACATGGAGCAAGAACGGAGTGAAGCAGGATACGAAGCTCCACACCGGTGACACATTTGCCATGGGTCATAATGACGTGGTGCGGATCGCATTCCCGGTTGGCACAAAGGCCACGATTACCGAGGATAACGAAAACTATACTTCCACATTCAAGCTGAATAATGAGGATGCTGTGACAGATAATAAGATGGAAATCCTGATGACAGCAGATACGACACTTGCGGTGACGAACACCCTGGAGGGCATCGTGCCCACGGGAATCCGGCTTGATGTAGTAAGTCTGGCTCTGATGGCCATACTGATGCTTTGCGGAGTTGTGTTCTTCTATCGTAGAAGCCGTCGGCGATAACATAAAAGCCACCGCTTTATAGCGGTGGTTTTGTCTACAGTCTGAGTCAGGACTCCACTAGGAGTCCTGACGAAAGTCTTTGAAATGTTCCGGATCGAGTTTTGCCAATGTTACGCAGTATAAAATGAAAAGTCCGGAGGCAAACATGATTCCGATAGGGTACGCGATCCACGAAGATAGTCGGAAGCCTTCATTCGCCATAAGGATGTAGGTCAGACTGACCGCAGTCATAAATGTAGCAGGACAAGCCGTTAGCAGACTTGTCAATTTTTTTGTATGCGTCTTTAGGAGGTAAACCGTGGCAACCCAAAGCGCGATCATTGCCAGTGTCTGGTTGCTCCAGGAGAAGTACCGCCAGAGGATATCAAAGTTCAGCTGAGTCAGGATTGCACCGACACCAAGGAGCGGAACTGTGAGGAACAGCCGGTTCCGGATCTGCTTCTGATTCAGACCCGTGATCTCGGCAAGGATCAGCCGGGCAGAACGAAATGCCGTATCTCCGGATGTGATCGGACAGGCAACGACACCGACGATGGCAAGAATACCTCCGACGGGTCCAAGCATACCGGTGCAGATTTCATATACGACACCGGACTGGCCATGTTCCGCGATTGCCTGGGAAAGTCCGCCGGTGGCACCATAGAATGCTACACCGCCGGCTGCCCAGATCAGGGCGATAACGGATTCCGTGAGCATGGCGCCGTAGAAAACCTTGCGGCCAAGCTTCTCTGATTTGATACATTTTGCAACCAGAGGAGACTGGGTTGCGTGGAACCCGGAAATGGCACCGCAGGCAACCGTGACAAACATAAACGGCCAGATGGGAAGTCCACTGGGATGCTGATCCTGAAGAGAGATCTCCGGAATTTCATATCCGCCGAAAATGGTTCCGCCCAGAATGAGGGATGCCATTAGGATCAGGATGATACCGAAGACCGGATACAGCTTTCCGATAATCTTATCGATGGGAAGCAGTGTGGCCAGGACATAGTAAAACAGGATCACGATGATCCAGAAGGTTTTATTCAGGGGACCGGGTGTGAGCTGTTCAAGGAGCGCAGCAGGTGAAGTGACGAATATCGTTCCGGTCAGAACGAGGAGAAGGATGGAAAAGATCCGCATTCCCCATTTGGCTCCGAAACCGAGATAGATACCGCTCAGTTCTGCGATGGATGCTCCGTCGTGCCGCTCCGAGATCATACCGCACATGTAATCATGGACACCGCCTGCCAGGACTGAACCGAGAATGATCCAGAGGAAGACAACCGGCCCGAAGCATGCGCCCATGATCGCACCGAAGATAGGACCGGTTCCGGCGATATTCAAAAGCTGCACCAGATACTCCTTCCAGAGCGGAAGAGGGATGAAATCCACCCCGTCCTGTTTCTTATAGGCAGGGGTTTCCCTTTCGTCCGGCTGGAAGACCTTTTCAACAACACGTCCGTACAATACATATCCGGCAATCAATACCACGAATGATAGAATAAGCGAAATCATAGCATTCCTCCTGTGGTTGGGTTCTAGCTTACTATATTTTAGCACATTAACGGAGATTTTTCCAAATATGAAAAAAGGAGCGTACAGAGAATGAACATCCAAATATTCGGAACAAAGAAAAGCGCGGATGCCCATCGTACGGAACGGAAAGAAAGCAACGGTGGGCTATCAGCCGGATGTGTGGAAGAAGTGGGAGTGATAAATCAGCTATAGATTTGCAGATGAAGATAGAGCCGGTCTTTCTTTGTGCGGTTGCCTTCCTCCACAAAGAGGAAACGGCCGTGGTGTCTTACGGAAATGATGTCCCCGGGTTTCAGTTCCTTCGAGGTCTGCAGAATCTCTCTGCCATTGATGAAAACCTCGCCTTTTTTTACCAGAGTCTGGGCTTCCTCCCTGGACAGATGATAAAGCTTTGCGATGACACTGTCGATCCGGTTTCCGCTGACGATGATC
>CADBOV010000116.1 GCA_902796385.1 uncultured Lachnospiraceae bacterium | reverse complement strand
CGGTGCAGCAAGTACGATCGACCGTATCATCGACGTATTCCCGCCGCATCAGCAGCAGCAGATCCGTATCCAGCTGGCCATGGTTATCGAGGGCGTTATCTCCCAGCAGCTGATCCCCACCATCGGTGGAAACAGCCGCTGTGCAGCATTCGAAGTCATGCTGGCAACACCTGCGATCCGCGCCCAGATCCGTGAGGCAAAGACGCATCAGATCGAATCTTCGATCCAGACATCCAAGGCACTCGGAATGTGTACGATGGACGATGCGCTGATGGATCTTTACAGAAACGGTATGATTTCCAAAGAAAATTGTCTTCTTTATGCTCAGGATCAGATTGTAATGAAAAAGAACCTGTATTAAAGATGTAACCGGCCGTTCATGAAGATGTGAACTGTTTATGAATTGTTAACAAAAAAGTTGCAAATTGTTCAAAACGGTTGTATCATTTTCATAGGTATATAGAAAAAATGTGAGTTGGAGGAAGTGGAATGGCAAAATATTCTTTCAAGGTCGTTGACTCCGCGGGGAAGTCAGCAAAGAAGACCGTTGAGGCAAAATCGGAAGAAGCTGCCAGAGCGAAACTGAAATCGGAAGGCTATAGCGTCGCCGGCGTGGGCAAGGAAGTCGGCGGAGGCGGAGGCAAACGCGGAGGTAAGGTTACCGACCGCGATCTTGCGGTTTTCTGTAAACAGTTCGCAGCGGTGCTCCGTGCCGGTGTGCCGATCATATCCGCCTTGGATATGATGGGGGAACAGATGTCGAACAAGACCCTGCAGAATGCTTTGAAAGAGGCAGGGGCATATGTTCAAAAAGGTGGAACGTTGGCGGACGCCATGAGAAAAAATCCGAAGGCATTTCCGGATATGCTCTCAAACATGGTTGCTGCCGGTGAGTCCTCCGGTAAGCTGGAGATCGCTTTCGATCGTATGGCAGTTCAGTTCGAAAAGGACGGAGCTATCAAGTCAAAGATCAAAGGTGCCATGACATACCCGATCGTTATCCTGGTCGTTGTCATCGGTGTCGTTGGACTTCTGATGGTAATGGTTATCCCGACCTTCTCGGAAATGTTCAAGGAAATGGGTGCAACGCTCCCGAAGGCTACACAGGCAATTGTGGCACTTTCGGATTTCATCGTTGGAAAATGGTGGTTGCTCCTGATCATCGTAGCTGCGTTGTTCTTCGGTATCAAGACCTTCAAGAAGACACCTGCAGGTCAGGAATTCTTCGGAAGACTTGCTCTGAAGATGCCGATCTTCGGACAGCTTTCGGTTAAGACCGCAGCAGCTACATTCTCAAGAACCTTCGCAACACTGCTTGCATCCGGTATCCCGCTCATCGATGCGGTTGAGCAGACCGGTAAGGTTATGAAGAACAAGGTTATCCGTGATAAGGTCATTGAGTGTAAAGCTCAGGTGGCAAAAGGTATTCCTCTTTCCAAGCCGATCCGTGACATGGATATCTTCCCGACAATGCTTCCGCAGATGATGCATATCGGTGAAGAGACAGGTAATATCGAAGACATGATGGAGAAGGTTGCAGACTTCTACGAAGAAGAGGTTGCAGTAGCAACAGATGCACTGACATCCATGATGGAGCCCCTTATCATCGTAGTACTCGGTGTAACCGTCGGTGGTATCGTTATCGCGATCTACTCCCCGATCCTGTCGATGTACGACGCGGTTGATAACTACTAATTATCATGGTGTAGACACAAAGCTTTGGGCGAGCAGGGCGGCGTGCTTACATAGATATCCTTTCAGGATATAAACTGCCGGGCGAGCGGCAGGGTATATATTTCAAATAAGGGAAAAAACTATATCTTTTAAGAAAAGGAGAGAAAAAACTATGAAGAAAAACAAAGGTTTCTCACTTGTAGAGCTCATTATCGTTATTGCGATCATGGCAATCCTTGCAGCAGCTATCGCTCCTGCACTTATCCGTTACATCGATAAGTCTCGTAAGGCTGATGACGTAACAGCAGCTGGTACTGTAAACAGCGCTATGTCTTCCGCACTTGCTAACGAGGACGCTTATGATGAGATCATGGACAAGATGGATGGTACAATTCTTGCAACAGCTGAACAGGACAAGGCTTTCGTAGCGTCTGGTGTTTCTGCTCCGAACTTCATTTCCGAGCTGAATGCTAACGTTGGTGGAAAGGCTCCGAAGCTGAAATACAAGAAGAAACTTGAAGGTACCGCTACATTTACTCCTAAGGGATGGGCAGTTGCAGCTACAAACGGCAAGCCGATCGTTTACATCACAGATGGAACAACAAGCAACAAGGTTGAGGTTCAGCCGTCTATCGACAAGAACTACAAGTAAGATTGTAAGCAACACGAAAAAGCTGTAAAAAGCAATTCATTTTCCGGTGCCTGTCTCGTCCGCAGGCATCCGGATTTAAGATTTTCAGTTTTTTTCGCAGTCAGCTACTTGAGGGAGGGAGCTGATGGCTGTGTTAACATTTTATTTGTATCGGATGAGACGTCCGATTTGAAAATATTTTAAGTATCGGGGCAAATCCGATCGATGGGTGGCAGCTACTCAGCTGTACCTTGGAATAGTATGAAAAAATAACTGATTAGCGAGGGAGGCTATAGGATGGCAAAAGCACAAAGAGTCTTATCAATAGACATCACGAATGAGAGTATCACTATTGTGGAGATTACTGCTTCGGCAAAAAAGCAGACCTATATCCACAAGGTACTGATCTTCGAGACACCGGAAGATTCGTACGAGGACGGTACGATCCGGGATCCGGAGAGAATCGCAAATGCGATTCGCACCCAGCTTACACAGGCTGGAATCACAAACAAGAATGCGGTCTTTGTAATGTCCTCTACAAAGATCATTAACAGAGAAGTTGTAATCCCGTTTGTAAAAGAGAGCAAAATCGCAGGAATCATCAATGCAAATGCATCTGATTATTTCCCGGTTTCCATAGAGGATTACGTTGTATCAAATTCCCTTCTGGAGACAACCACAGATGATAACGGAGTAAAGCAGATGCGTGTTATGGCAGTTGCTGCTCCGGAAGCTATGGTTCGTTCTTACTATGACCTGGGAGCTGCCTGCGGTCTGAAGGTTCAGGATCTTGATTATATCGGTAACAGTATGTTACAGCTGATCAAGACACAGACCACCGAGCAGTCCACTACAATGGTAATCCAGCTGGGCAGCGAGTCCACCGTACTGAACGTTGTTCAGGGCGACAAGCTCCTGCTTCAGAGAAACGTACCTTATGGTACAAATCCGGTTGTAAATGTAGTAATGGAAGAGCGTGGAGTAGATGCTACCACAGCTATGACCCTTCTCCAGAATGACCGGATCATCACAGTTGATTTCGATGATAATGAAGCAACTGGCGCATTCCGTTATCTGATCAATAACATCGGCCGTGTTATGGACTACTATGCAAGTCAGCATCCGGACAATCCGATTGACGATGTATTCCTTACAGGCGACGGAGCATTGATCCGCGGAATCGACGGACTGTTCAAGATTCAGCTGAATGTTTCCACAAGAATCATGGATAGTCTTTATAATGTAAAGTTTGACCCGTCGATCGACCAGAAAGTATACAGCCCTGTATATCTGATCTCCCCGATCGGTGCGGCAATCAATCCGATGGGCTTTGAACTCGGCTCCTCCGGTGGAGCTGCAAAGGAGAAGGCGCAGGTCGGCTATGCACCGTTTATCGTATTTGCCGTTCTTTGCGCGATCGCAGCTGCAGCTGTTTCCTTCTACTTCCTGAATGAGAAGAACAAGATGCAGGATAAGAAATCCTCTCTTGAAGCTCAGATCGCTCAGAAGGAATACATCGAGCAGATCATTGCCGAGCATGACAAGGCAGAGAAGAGAGCAACGGATGCAGTTGGCATGAGCAAGAGTACCGAGCTCCTGAACGAGCAGGCACTTGACTTCATCCTTGAGTTCGAAGGAAAGATGCCGAAGCCGGTTTATCTGGATACCTTCAATACTTCCAGCGAAGGTGTTAGCATGACAGTTCTTGCTACAGGATATGATGATGTTGCACAGTTGATCGTAAATCTGAAGACTATTTCCGTAATCGATGATGTATATGTAGCTTCTGTTTCCACACAGCGTGCTGCTGATGGTGAAACTGAAAATGGAAAGGATCTTTTCCGCTTCACACTTACATGTGTATATACGAATCCGAATCCGGTTACAGAAGAAGCTTCTGACGAAGTTGCAGCACAGTAAAGGGGGAGGAGAAGATTATGACAGATACGACCAAAAAAGCATTAATTGCACTTCTTGGAATTGCAATCGTATTTCTAGCTTACATGTATATTATTAAACCTGCAAAGGAAGACACAGATGCATTACAGTCTGATTGTGATACCTTACAGACAAGACTTGATGATCTGATCGCAAAGGAAGCACAGAAGGACAGACTTCTGGCAGAGACAGAGCAGTTTAACAAGATGTTCGAAGACGAGCTGAAGAAATATCCGGCAGATCTGAATCAGGAAACAGCAGTTATGTTCCTGAAGTCCATCGAGGAAAAAGAGGCCAGTGAAGGTCAGCAGTTCATTAACAAGACATTTACACTTCCGCCGGAAGCTGAGTTCTACACCCTGGGTGCACAGCAGCAGGACGGCCAGATTGACACAACAACGACTAACGATGCTCTGACAGGCGAAGATACAGGTAAAGATGCTTACAGATGCTACACAACAGCATACTCGATCTCCTATAAGGGAACTTATGAAGGAATTAAGGATGTACTGAAGTATGTGTCCGAGTATAAGTATCGTATGAACGTATCATCTCTGTCGATCGCACACGACATCACGAACGACGAGTACACAGGAAGTATTGCTATCAACGGTTATGCTGTAAGCGGACCGGGCCGTACACCGGAAAGTGTTGATCCGGGCGTACCGAAGGGAACAGACAACATCTTCGTTGCAGGCGACGGCTCAGGCGGTGCATCACCGGCAGCTTCAAAGTATGATGCTGATCAGGGTGCTTCCATCGTTGGAAAGAACGACCTGTCCATCCTCCTGAACCCGGCAAACGCTGATATTTCAGCAGGCATCATTGTTACAACAAATGCTAGCCGCGATGAGACATATGTAACATCCAGCGACAATGCAAGAGCAGCTCTTGAGATCTCCGTATACAGCCAGGATGGAAAGAACTTCATCGAGTATTCCATCGGTGACAAGAAGTATGCATCCGAGATTCTGAGTGAGGATGTTAAGATCTATGTTAAGTCCTCTGCCCGCACGAATACAGATGATGCGAACGGTGTTGACGTATCCGTTAAGAATACAACAACCCTTCCGGTATACTTCAAGGTAGTAGATGATGATGCAACTAGTCCGAGATTCAAGCTTGTTGGTAAATCCGGAGTAGTTAAGACTTATCAATAAATTATTATGAAAAAGGATTGGAGTGATTGCGATGGTCCGAATGAAAAATAAAGGTTTTAGCTTAATAGAGGTGGTTGTGGCTGTCGCCATACTTACGCTCCTTATGGCGCCAATCCTCGTTCAGGTTACGCAAACACTTTCCACAAGTGCTGCCGCTAAAGAGCGGCAGCACGTAGTGGAAAATGCTGAGTACGTGCTGAACTATATCCAGGAGACGCCTGTTTCGAAGCTTCAGATGCTGCCGGATAAACTGGCAGGAAGCGCATCAACTTCCCTGGATGCAGATGGAAAAGTAGTATTTACAGGATGTGTAACGGCACCCAAGAGTTGCTATGTTCATGTGTGTGGAACGTATGACGGACTCGACAATTTCTTCGCAAGAGGAGAGGTCGATGCCGCACATGTGACGAATGCAATATCCGGGATGCCGGTTAGTGTTGCTTATACAACAAATGTTTACAACCTCGAAGATGCAAAGCTCGGAAGACAGAAGAACACTTATCAGAGAAAGGTAGTGCTGGACAATCTTCGTGCGATGCTTGCAGCCGAGAATCTTACGGTTGAGACCGGCTTCAATGCAGAAGCGGTTGAGACACTTAAAAACAGTGGTTATCAGATCACAACAGAAGGAACAGCTGTTAAGTATGCTGCTGACGGAAGTGTATCAGACATTATCTGTGCAGAAGTATCAGGAATTAACAGCCCGAACGGAAGCGGTACCAGTTACATGCAGGACCTTGACAGTACCAAGGTTGCGATCATTCAGGGCGCGGCTTCTAACTTTGATGCTCAGGCAGAAAATGATTTATATAACTTAAAGATGAATCTCTTGAAAGCGAAGAATCCGGATGCATGGGTACAGGCCATGAATTCCAGAACAGGAAAGACCATCCTGAATACTGAGCTTTTCAATGATAACGTAAGTAAATTAACCAGGATCACAATCGTTTCGGGATATGATAAAGATAGGGAATTAAAGTACTATGATGTTGACTGTACGGTATTCTACGAGGATTACCTCACAAAGAATCCGAATTACAGCGGAGGTAGTTCAAGCGAGGCGTCCAAGCCTCTCGAAGACTTGGATGCGGACCTGAATGTCCCGGATGTTCTTACATACAATGCATACTCAAGAAGATTTTATACAAACCAGGCTCCCGATGTATATCTGATTTACGAACCTTATGTAACTTATGATTCGGTCGGAGCCAAGTATTCAAAGAATGATTACATTCTTACCTATGACGGAGTAAACTACGGACCGGATGAAAAGCATTCCAAGCTTTATATGATCAAGCCGAACAAGGGAAGACTTAATACGACAGGTGAAGAAGAAACAAGATCCTTCAAGACAACACTGAACAGCGATTCGGAAGATTATGTACACATCTATGTTGACCAGCTTAAGAGAAAGACCGGCGGAAATCAGGCAATGCAGATCTTTACGAACATCGATCTGAACAACTTCAAGATCAACAACTCGATCGCAGTCGGAAGCAAGACAGGTGTTCAGTACGGACCGAACCTGAACCGTTACTATGATGTACCGAAATCAGTAAACGACGATCATGTTTCAAAGGATGATAAGTATACCTATGATGCTGACATCACCAGGGAAAACTATCCTGCGAAACTGACGATAGGTGGAAAACCGGTAAATTCCATCCGGGACATCAACGAAGACGTAACCCTGACAGACAGAGTTTATACAGTATCCGTGCAGTTAGACAGACTGAAAGATGATGGTACCGGATCGGTACAATCCGGATATTCTGTCAAGTTAACAGGAGCAAAGGGGGCTGAATAAGTGAAAAAGTTACGATTGAAACTTAGAAACAAAAGAAAGAATCAAGGCTCCGGTCTGGTTCTGGTTGTTGTTGCAGTAGCTTTCATCGGTATACTGGTAGGTTCCCTGCTTACGGCGGTTGGATATGCTTACCGTTTGAAACTGTATGATTACAATGCAAAGGACAACTTCTATTACCTCGAGCAGGCAATGGATCAGGTTTATTCCGGTGTAGGAAATACCACACTGAGCTGTATGCAGACTGCTTACAGTGATGTAGTTAATCAGATGGTTGAGTATTCCGGAGAAACCAGAAACTACATTACAAAGGATCCGGAAGTTCTGAATGCGGAATTCAAGAAGAACTTCATGAGAAATGTCGCAGATTCCGATTTCCTGAAAACGGATGATGACGCATTGGACAAGTTCCTGCGTAGTTTCATTACAAATGCGGATATCACGCTTGAACCGGGTCAGGCAAAGATCGTTAAGTACATCTATAATGACGCGGGAGAAGAGGTACCGGCAGGTATCGTGCTTGATTCCGATACGGTTGAGTATTCAACGATCGTAATCAAGAACATCGTACTCAGCAGAACAGCTAAGTATAATCGTTCTCAGGCAAACGGCGAGTTTACACAGACGATCTCTACGGATATCGTGATCAGCCAGCCTGATTTCGCAATGAACTTCAATTCGATCAACATGAATTATTCCACACTCTACGATTATACAATGATCGCAGATAACGGAATCGAGATCACACAGAACAAGTCGGAACTCAGCATCAGCGGTAATGTTTATGCTGCAGCTGATTTCTATAACAAAGGTTACAATAATTACAGCGGATCTTCCGTTTCCGAAACGAAGCTTTCCGGTTATTCCTATGCATCGGATTCCAATACAGCATCTAAGTATTTCTCTTCTGCATATAACAAGAGCGGATCCGCTGTTTCAGGAACAGGTGTGAAGGTTTCCTCTTCAGATGTTCCTTCTGTAGTGAAGATCGGACAGACAACCTATTACAACTTTGAAAACGGCCCCGTTTCCAGTAAACTTGATTCGACAGCTCTCAGAAACACAAGACTGAATGCCATCGGACAGGTAGAAGAGTATGACGGTGTCAGTGAGACCAGTATGTACTCCGGTCTCTATATCAAGGGCGCAAACGTAAATATGCAGTCTTCCGAGCTGATCGTTCCCGGAACGATCGCGGTTATGGATTCCGGACGTCTCAGTCTGTATGGCAAGTCCGGTTCCAAGGTCGGCGAGGCTGATGTATGGACAGACAATATTGCTCTGGCAGGTATCGGTAACCAGGATACTGCTCCGTATGCACTCCTTCGTGCGAACCTGCATGTACGTGATGATCTTGAGATGAATGCAAATTATTCTTACTTCCAGCTTTCCGGACGTTACTACGGTTTCGGTAACAGTACCAGAGCCGATCTTAGAGAATATGTTCCGACTGTAAGCGGAAGAGATTATGTACCGACAGTTAAGGATGATGCAGCAAATGCATATTTCTATAAGACAGGTGAGAGTCCGGTTGTTCAGAATGCAAGAGGACATTATAACAGTTCCGCAATCGTGATCAACGGTCAGCAGTCCAAGCTGAATCTCTCCGAGGTAGATGCACTGTTCCTGGCAGGACGTTCTTATGTACAGCTTTCCAAGGAGTATGTTGATGTAGAACGTTCAAGAGCAGTCGAGACTACAGATGAAGAAGGAAATACAACAACAGAAACCGAGCTTTATACAGTGAAGTCTTATGTCTATGACGGCAATATTGATGACTATAAGACCGGTGAAAGTATTTCAATTAAGACCAACCAGCTCGCATATGTTCCGATGAACATTAAGGGCGTAACCACAACAAATGTAGAAGAGGGTATTAATTCCGAGAATCAGGTTTATTATAATGTAAGCCTTCCGGATGAAGTTATCGATAAGATTCCGTTTATGATGATCCTCGGAGCAGGAACCAAGATTGATAAGGTTCCCTGCATCAAGTATACAACCTCTGACGGGACGGTTGAGTACTATTACGATTTTAAGACAATTTATGAGCAGAATTATAAGGCTAAGAATATCGACAAGATCGATAGTTTCAATTATCCGTTCAAAGCAAGTCCGACAGCGACGCTTTCACTGAAGACAAGCGGTGATATCTACATCAGATCTGCAGAGGATCTTGCAAAGCAGTTTATCATTTACTATTATACCGAACTGACAAATTACGATGATACAAGCTGCAGAGACCTGCTGAAGGATATCGGGGCTAAGTTTGAAGGATTCAACTTCGACGAAGGATATGTTAAGCTCCCGACACAGAAGACAAATGTTTATTCCTCCGGTGCTGTAACGGCTAAGTCCGGAACAACCTTTACCATCGAGGCAGATGATAATCTTCACAATTCACTTACAGGTGTTAACCCTGTTTCAGGTGATGAGACAGAAGAGCATAAGATGATCAGCGGATCAGCAGCAATGGAAACTACAGCTGCAAATGTACTGATTGCTTCTGATGATATGGAGGAACGCTACATCTACGTTAAGTGGGCTCTTGAGAACTACAACAAGGAAGTTATGTCCACAGTAGCAGAAAAGAATTACATTCTTGAGGTTGCAGGCAAAGGTGAGCAGTATATCACACCGATCAACCGTTATCTCAATTTCAATCATATTGATTCTACGGTTGACCTTCATCCGAAGCTTTCAGGCGTTTCAGAAGGACAGCAGCTTGAACTGAATTCCGGATACAGTGTATGGATCAGTGATCAGGATGTTGTTGTAAGCAGCGACAGAGAAGACGGAGTTGTTCAGGGTCTTGTTATTACAAAGGGCAATGTGTTCTTTGATAATACTGTCAGCAAGTTCGAAGGACTGATCGTATCAGGTGATAAGATCTTTGTAGATAACCTGGTAGGTACAGCACTTCCGACAGGACGCGGCAGATCGGCAACCGGAAACAGAGTGCTTGCATCGATTAGTGCCAGCCCTGAAGTAGTACGTGCAATCCTGAATGAGTGCATGATGCTCACAGGCGATCCTGATCGCGGAGCACAGGCAAAGAAGGTTCTCAGTCTCTTCAAGTCATATGAGAGTTTCGCATATGTTGAAGGTGAGGCAAAGACACTGGATGTCAGCTTCAAGACGATCGATACGATCCAGTACTCAGACGTTGTACGTTATAACAACTGGATGAAGAACGTTACGGTAGCAAGTGCAGCAGGTGCAACGGAACCGTAAAGGAGGAGAATATGACAAAGCATAAAAATGACCATGGTTATACTTTGGTTGAAATGATCATTGTAATCGCGATCATTGCGGTAGTTGCGGGCATGTCTTTGATCTCCATAACCTTGATTCATTCCGCCAGAGCCAAAGAAGCTTCCGTAACCGTGGATTCTGAAATAGCCACTCTGATCACAAAGTCAAAGAATATGCAGTCTGATGTTCCGGGAATGCAGTATGCAGCACGGATCTATGCGGATGACAGAGGGGTGTACTATTATCAGAAGGGATATTATGATCCCACTACGATGAAGTATAACTTTACCAATACGGATACTGAAGGCGACGGAAAAGGAAAGTCACTTTCCTCCTACGTAATCATTAAGTACACCGGAGAGGAGACCATTGTTCAGAATGGTTTCGTGGAAGATTCCTATGGAATCGGAGCAAAGGTTGAAGATCATGAAGTGAAAGACCTCAATTTCCACCAGGGACTTTTTATCCGGTTTAATAAAGACGGAACCTGTGCACAGGGTGTAGGTGATATACGTTTTTACAAGAGAAACGGTAACATGGTTGCACACGAGTACATCCGTTCCAACGGAAGTCATCAGTCTAAATAAGGGGGGAATGATTCGTGGTGAAGAAAAGACAAATTAATAACCGAGGCGTAACCCTTGTTGAGCTGGTCGTTGCCTTAGCGATTCTGGCCATGCTGATGACAGCCGTGATCATGATGATGAGTAACAATTCAGTCATCTATCGGAAAACGAAAGCGGACATCAATGTGCAGACAACAGCGCAGGAGACCTATTCAGCGCTACAGGACAGTATCATGCAGGCAAAGGCGATCCAGATTTACGGATACCTGGAGCCGGATGATTCAGCTACCAAGACGTATGTGACTTATAAGAAGAAATCACTGATCGCAACGGGTGAATCGGCAGAACCCTTTGATACCCTGATGACAGAGAGTGGAGATACTTATACATATAAGGATCTGAAGCCTCGTATCATGACGATTTACTATTCTGTAAAGAACAGTGATGATCTCAACAATAAGTCCTGTGTTGTAAATTATTACTTCGTCCGTTACAAGGATGGCGACGATCAGAAGTGTGATATCTATGTCACAAGAGATTATGATGCGGGGGCAGGCTCTACTGACAGCCTTTGGTCAGCGACCGAGGTTTCAAAGGCCGGCGGTTGGTCACCGTTATCAAACGCAGAACCTACACGGGCACAGAGAAAAGTATTTGAACCGTATTTATATACTTCTTCACTTTCCTCTGTTGTATTCAATGTAGATTATATGACACAATCAATTGACATGAAACTGAGTTTCCTTGATAAAGGAATGAAGTATGAAACCAGTGGTATTGTAAGCGTCAGAAACTCATATGTTATGAAAGATATGAGAAACAGACTGGCAGGTGAAGTGACGGTTACTGAAGAAACTACCGGTGGGGATGAAGAGTAACAGGAAAGGAATGTGATTATGAAGAAAAGAAACGCAAAAACCTTAGTGATGTCCTTATCGCTTATGCTGGTGATGTGCGTGGCTACTGCATTACTTTCGTTTTCTTTGGCAGATCCCGCAACCGGGGATGAAGGAACGGGAGCGGACCCTTCAAGAGAGTACAGTACTACACGCACCAACATTGATTACATCATTGAGAACTCTGCTTCTGCAGGAAAGGATGAATCAGGTCGTGATCTGAGCCAGTTCTACATCGTTGAGATCGGTTCGGCCGGAACCGCTGCCAATTCACCGCTTGCAGCAATGGTGGCAGAAGACACGAACAAGGATGATTCAGACATCAGTCAGTTCGTCAAACAGGTAATCAATGGCTGGTCCACTGAGAATAAGACAATGGTACCGGATAAGATTTCGTATGCATTTTATTCGGTTGCCTCGCTGAAAGGAAATGACACACTTACACAGGAAGCAATCACAGCTGTTTCCAAGGCGGATCTGATCTATGTAAGTAATGATCCTTCAAGCAAGTACAGTGCTTCCAAGGACATACCGGAAGATCTGAAGCTGATCCTGTCAGCTGCAGCTACATCCAAGTATATCCCGTTCATCATCGACAGTCCCACAAAGACCCAGCAGGGCGGAAACAACGGCGGTACAGGTGTAAAGACCTATACCATGCTGGCACAGGATATCTTCTCTACTGCAGGTATTTATCGAAACGGATTTTCTTACGATATGTCCGCTTCAGGAAATATTGAAAGATACTTAAACCGTTTGGATAGAAAATCTCTTTGGTTGCCGATTTACGGCCGGAGCCATTCCGCAAACTGGTATGTGGATGAGGACGGAAAGAAGAGTTCCAGGATCCTCACAATCCAGAAGGATGATGCGGATGTCGAAATCACGAATAAGTTTAAAGAAGCTACAGGAGCAACCGCTTATGATCTTTCCAAGCTGACTACACCGTATCCGGACTTTGATCCGACAGGTAAGGAAGCGTATGAGATCGCAGGAACAACATTCTACAAATATGGATATTCCACATCGGAAACACGTCCGGACAATGTGATCTATGAGAAGATGAACGTTGCGGATGTTGACGAGAATACGGATCTTTCGGTTTATGACCTGATCATTCTCGAAAAGGGTGTTGCAACATCAAGAATGTCTGATGAGTTATACAATCGTTACTCAGCTCTGATCTATGGATTGCAGCACATTGTATATGACAGTTCCATGGGTGCTTCCAGTCAGGGAGAGGATAATCCTGACATTGTCATATCTGATGCGGTAAACTATCAGTTCGTAGTGAACAAGGTTGCCGATGCAAATGAAAAGGCACGTTTCACAAATGTACTTGTAACAGGTATGGCCGAGATGCAGATCTATGGAGCAGCATCTTCACCGTCAGGCGTTAAGGCTATCGCAGATATCCTCAACAATGGTTCCTATCGTGGTTCCGGTGGTGGCGGAAGTTCTTCCAACCTTTATACGGTTCTGGAGATCCAGCCCTGTTACCCGATCGATCTGAACCTTGCTAAGGCACTTCAGGATCGTGGAATGCGTTCCTTCGCTGAGAAGGGCCGTGATTCAGGAAACCTTCCTGAGAATGACCGGAGAGATATTTTCTATTATCTGAAACATGATTCGGTGCTGAACGGCAAAACATCGGATGAGATTTCATTTGATGGTGGCCTGACATCTCTTTCCGAGATGGAAGCAACGGATGATGCTACGACCGGTAAGAGTGTAAGAGGCGCAGTTAAGAATGCAAATCTGATCACAACGGAAACTGCAACCGATTATTATGCATGGGAGCTTTCAAGAGCTAAGATTGCTCATCTGACCGGACTTCCGTACAACAAGGTAAATGTAGTACACATGTCCACAGTTGAGTTCAATACCAGCAGAAATACACTGGCTGATAATTATGATGCAATCTACATCGGCGGTAAGAACACAGCCATCAAGGATATCCGTTATATTCCGACAGAAGGTCGAAGCGGAAATGCAGCTGTTTACAATATGTACTTCCACAACGGCGGAACATACAACAACGGCTCAGGCATCGGCGTTCTGACCGGAAATGATATCACATATGATAAGTATGTAGAGCTTCAGTCTTATGTAGCATCCGGCATGCCGCTGATCTTCACAAAGGATGTATCAGATGCATACTATGATGCAGTAGCAAACAAGTACAGAAACAATCTGATGGATCCGGATTCAAATATCTACAAGCTTATGGCACTTTACATGAGCGGAGAAGCAGTTGTAACCGCATCCAACGGAGATGTATCCTATCCGACCGAGGTTATGAATGTCCTCGCAGGATTTGATTCCAATGACCTGGTTAAGATTCCGAACGGAGGAGATTACGGATTAACCTATGGTGGTTACGTAACAGTATTCGGAGGAATCAACACAGAGGTTTATGTAAATGACGGTCAGGGCAACCTGCTTACAACCGTTACACCGGATACAACACCGGTTAATGCAGAAGAATTATCCGCATTACTTCAGAATCCGGTAATCGGTGAGCGTCCGAAGTTCTCACTTCTTCAGGCTCCGGCTACTTATGTAGAAGGTGATGACAAGACTGAGATTCAGGGCAACACCATCACATTCAAGTATGACATTGCAAGTCAGGAAGCATATACCATCAACGTTTATGCAGATTCCAATACCAACAGCCGCTTTGAGGATGACGAGAAGATGCCCCTCTCAAAGAATGGCAATAAGGTTGTTGCAACATTTGCAAGCAGCTTCGATGGTGCGCTTTACTGGAAGTTCGAGGTAGTATCCGGAGATTGCAAGAGCTCCGTAACCGGACTTTCAAAGGTAACTGTAAAGAATAAGAACTATGTAAATGTTCTGCAGATCACTCCGGAGGATTCCGGAAATGTATCCATCAACGGAAAGACCACCTTGCTGTTCTGTACAGAGTGTCAGGAAGCAAGAGGTATCCTGAAGGGTAACCGTTATCAGTCAAATGGTAAGTACACCGCATCTGCAGCAATTAACGAAACCTTTACAGACGGTAACTATGGTAACAGCATTCCGCTGACAATTCCGAACCCGCAGACATATGATAAGGGTTATAAGAATGTGGCGGTAAACAAGAACCTGGGTATCCATCGTCATAACTTCGGTATCGTTAAGTATGATTCTCACTACTCATTAGGCGGAGAGACCGGTCTTGATAACTGGGAGACCAACTGGGCAGAGGATCTGTACCGCGATTACGATATGGATATCGACATCTGGACCACTCGTGACTTTGAGACATTCGTTAAGGATGCCATGACAAAGGTAACAGTAGACAATGCAAATGATGTGCTTGAGAATTACAAGACACTTGCATCAATCTACAAGAACTACTACCTGACCATGAAGTCAGTGATCGATGGTAAGGCAGATGAGAGTAGTGTAAACTACAAGTATCTGAAGAATAAGCTGACCAGAACAGATGATGCATTTGTTGAGGCAGATGTTAACCAGCTGTTCGGTGAAGAGAAAGCTGCATATGATCTTGAGACTGCACAGGGCGGCTTCCATGTATCAGATGAAGAGTTTGAACATTATAAGACGGCTCAGACAAGTCTGGACGCTCTTCTGACTGCAAACACGAATTCGATGCGGACGGAAAAGACGACCAAGGAGCAGATGACACAGGAAATTGCTTATGAGACAAAGTATCACAGATACAGTGATTTCTTCTCTCTGTTCAATGCACCGTCTCAGATTGCAGATGCAAGTGCAAACTTCTATAACAACTTTGTAGAGCAGTACGCTTACTGGAGAAATGCAATGATCTATGAGCAGTACTTCTACAAGATGTACATCAAGTATCTGACCTACAGTACAATGAAGTTATATGATAATAAGTACTATCCGGATTTCACGGAAGTATTCAGTTGTATCGTAGTCGGTGTTGGTGAGAATTTCGGTGATGACGACATCAAGACGATGGAAGCAATCAATGCATTGAAGTTCTACATCCAGAATGAAGGTAATACGTTCATTTTCCATCAGACCATCAACGATGGTGGAAATACACCGATGATGACCAACAACCTGAAGACCGATTTCGGACAGAACTATAATCATATTACTACAAAAACTGTAACAGAAACCGCACTTACCTATGACATCAGAGTAGGTAACAGCTGGGAACAGGCGAGTGCAGGCAGCTACGCTGAAGGAGCAATCAAAGAAGGACAGGGTATCGATGTTGCCATTACCTTTGGTGAAAGCACTTCCGGTTTGGATCCGACCGATATCAAGGTATCACCGAATAATACCGGAAAGATTGTTGTAAGCTGGACCAGACCGACCAGCATGCAGTGGTCCAATAGGCGCATATGGTTCTATATTAACGGAAACTATAAGTGCGTATTTGATCCGAGTAATATTGCGGTAAGCGGTACGAATAACAACGTAGGAACAATTACCGAGTCGGCAGTTGAGACAACCAGAGTGATCAATGAGAACCCGACAGACACAGATCGTTATCATTACACACCGCTTCTTAATAACGGAAATACAATTAAGGTTTCCACGAAGCATCTGGCAATGGTTAACCAGGGTGTTTGGGGTAACGCTGAGAAGTTCGGTCAGTTCATGTATACACAGACCGCGGTTCTGAATACGGATATTCAGATTCCGAATACACATAAGAGATTTGTAAGTGGAGGAACAAACTACGGAGCATTTACGGATCGTGCGACACAGACCAATAAGGGCGTTGTTACGATGTATCCGTTCATGATCGCTTCCGAGCTTAAGATTTCCGCTACACATCCGAACAGCTTCTCAACAGATATTGAGGACAAGGATATGGTTGTATACTACGCCCTGGCAGGTGGATCCGAAGGATCCAGATCCAGCGTGGTTGCAGCAGATCCTCAGGATGGTATCGATAACTACTTTATCTATACCTACGGAAATGTAACCTACTGCGGCGCCGGTCATACAAATATTACCGGTATCCATCGTGATAACAACGATGAGAGACGACTCTTCATCAACATCATTCTGAACTCGGTTAAGAAGTCTGTATTCGGACCGACGATCGAAGTATTCGATCCGTATCCGCAGAAGAATCCGGATGGATCAACCAAGCTTGATGATAATGGAGATCCGATCTACACGAACAACGATATCACGAAGGCAGAAGACGGAACCTACGAAATGGTAGTTCCGAATGCTGAGTCAATTCCTGAGTTTACTTATCGGGTAACCATTCCTGATACAGCAGATGAAGTTCAGAGCGTTAAGATTTACTACGATCTGACACCGAACACATCAGACGGTGAGTACGGATTTGTAAAGAATTCGGATGTAATGATCTTTGAAGCAGATGCGAAGGATGATTCATCCATACTGAAGAATCTGTATAAGCTGATCAGCAAAGCAATTGAAGCGTTGAAGCTGAAACCGAATTACTTCCAGATGTACGAGAACAAGTATACTTACATTGTAATCGCGGTTAAGACGAAGAAGGGTATTGTAACAACGCAGCGTATCATGATCAAGATCGCACCGAAGCTTTGGGATCTGACCTAAAAGCATCAAAGAGTTATCGAAGGAGTCATGCAGAAATGCATGGCTCCTTTTTTATCATAATGACATGGTAAACGAGACATGGAAAGAGAAGTGTAATAAAAAAGAGAAGGTCAATGAAAAAGAGAAGGTCAATGAAAAAGAGAAGGTCAATGAAAAAGAGAAGGTCAATGAAAAAGAGAAGGGCAGACGAGCTGCTCTTCTCTTTATTCATATATACGATTGTAGTGATTAACGTCGGCTTATATGATCATTTTTATATACACGTTCTATACACAACGTTTCATATACAACGTTTTATTATACAGCCTTTTATGCACGACCTGTGTATTCACCGGTTCTGGTGTCGATGGTGATCATCTCGCCCGTGTTAATGAACAGCGGGATGTTCAGTGTAGCGCCTGTTTCTACTGTACAGGGCTTTGTAGCGTTTGTAGCGGTATTTCCCTTTACGCCCGGCTCGCAGTCTGTTACTTCAAGAGTAACCTGGATCGGCGGCTCGCAGGAGAATACGGAACCCTTATAGAAGCTGAGCTTGCAGTTCTCATTCTCTTTAACGAACTTCATATTATCAGCGATCAGGGAAGCGTTAACCGGTGTCATTTCAAAGGTCTCGGAGTCCATGAAATAGAACAGGTCGCCATCCTTGTAAGAGTAGGTCATATCCTTCTTGTCGATATGAGCTGTCTCAAACTTCTCTGTCGGACGGAATGTACGCTCTACAACGCCTCCGTTGATGATGTTCTTAAGCTTTGCACGAACAAAGGCTGCGCCCTTACCCGGCTTAACATGCATAAATTCGATAATCTGATATACGTTTCCTTCAATCTCAACGGTAATGCCGTTTCTGAACTCGCCTGCAGAAATCATAGATAATCCTCCCTTTTCCATATTCCGGTTCTTTGGCGTCTGACCGGATGGTTTTACGTAGTATATGCTTTCTCTTTCTGTGGGGTCTGCATAGGGGCAGACACACAGACATAGATATTTTAATATAAGCGCTTTACTTTTTCAATAGTTTTTTTCTTCTTCCGTTGATCACACAGATGGCGATGATAATGACCAGTGCGGCAACCGAGATCAGAAGTCCGATCCGGAGTCCCGGGGGAGTGTAGGTTGCCTCAATGGTATGTTCGCCTGCGGAAATCCGGATGCCCGTTGCACCCAGGTACTTTACGGTATCCACCTTCTCCCCGTCAACCGTGTAGGTCCATCCGTCCATGGCCGGAACGGAAAGGTAGATCATTCCGCTGTCAGGTGCCGTAATGGTTCCGCTGAAGGAGGTGAAACTCTGTTTTACATCCTTCATCACATATTGTGAAAGCTTTTCATGAAGCTTGGCAAGTTCATCCACGTTGCAGACTGCGATCCGCATGTAGTAGTCTTTCTGATCCTTCGGCAGATACATGGTCATCTGGAAGACGTCTGCTTCGCCCTTTTCCGTCGTTCCCGCATAGATCAGGGAATTGTAGTAGGAGAAGTAGATATCACCCTCTGTGTCCTTTCCTACATGGATCTGAACCGGGATCTCGTCGCTTGTGCCCGCCAGGAATGCGGAATTGTCCGCGGTAATGTAGTTCAGGTTTGCTTCGGTTTCATTTGTGATCTTCGAACCGTCGGTTTCAGGCTCGATAACGGTATAAATATCACCGCATCCGAGGGCGTGGGAGAATGCATTCTGATATAAGAAGGCATTTCCACCGTTCTCATCCTTATAATCCTTGTAATCCTTTTTGTCCCAATCGGCCAGTTCCGCAGACTCCGGCAGATAGAATCCAACCGGAAGATAATACGGATTCTCATGCAGCTCCAGATCGCCGGCTTTATCAATGATGGGGTAGCGGGACCAGGAACTATCGATCAGATCGTTTGAAATCTGGTACTTCACATGCATCATCAGGTCAGGAAGCACATTTCCTGAGAAGTAGTAATCCGAGTTGTTGGAGGTCAGAATATTCCATTTCTGGAACATGTCCTGATGTGCCTTTGTTACATAGGAAGAGAAGTAACTGATGGAAGTGACGTCACTTGATTCGGACATATTATAGGTCGGAGCGGAAATGTATTCCGTAGCGACAAAGGGTTTCTTCATATCCGGGTTTCGTTCGGCAAGTTTGTTGATGCTTTCTGTTTCCGAATTGTCCGGAATGGTCTGACCGATGGAATACCGGAAGGTAAACAGGGAACTGATCAGTACCTCCACAAGACAAAGGGCGATCATGGCAGTCCGGAACTGTTTCCGGTACTTCTTTCTAAGCTGAAGCAGCGCAAACAGAAGATAGAGCCCGGCAACGGAAAGCGTCATGATAAGAGAGGCTGTAGTCACATCTTTGTTGTTCATGCCGTGGATTCCCCAGATCGCACCAAAGACAGCGGCCGGGATTCCGATTCCGAGACAGAATTTCTTATGACCATATTCGTCCCAGGACAGCATGCATTCATAGAACATGATGACCAGAAGCAGGATATAGAATGCTGCAAAACGGTTCGGAACCATGGTCTGATAATGGAATCCGTGAAGGATGAAGTTCAGGGTGCTGTTTCCGAAACCGAGGAACAGGAAGAGTGCCAGGATCGAAATGCGGATCCGTACGGACAGTTTCACGCGTTTATTCAGCAGATAAAGCGGGATCAGGAGCATTACCAGGATTCCTACATAAATGTGGGCATCAAAGGTATTCTCGGAAATGATCACCGGCTGACGTCCCATCATGGAACCGGAAAATACATCCAGATAGGATCCGTTCGGCATGGATACCGGAGAGGATCCGTCCGCTTCCTTATACGGTGACTGCAGTGTATTGAAGTAGTAGGGGATCAGCCGGAAACATGCCAGTGCTGCGGCTGCCACAGAGGACAGGGCGATCCGGATCCCCTTTATAAAGAAGTCCTTTACGCTCTCGAATTCCATGGTAAAGAAATAAAGGAAGATGAATTCGCAGAGTATAAAAGCATAGTAGGCATCACCCATCTGCAGGAACAGAAGGAGGATATACAGTGCCGGCTTTTTGTCGTAGATCAGCCGTTCCATACCCAGCAGGATGAGAGGCGCGTAGGAAAGGAATCCGAAGTTGCCATAGGCAAAATATGCGATGGCAAAGGAGGAAAGTCCGTAGACAGTTCCGATCACGATAAGCCGCCAATCCTTCTTGTTCATAACGACACCTCTGCGCCGGTGGGTAAGGTACAGGATGATGGACAGTCCCGGAAGCAGGAACTGAATGATATAACCAAGGGTATAATCAAACAGATACAGGTTTTCCGGAAGGATTGCATATTTCAAAAGGTTCCATGGGCGCATCATATGATCCATGAAACGGGTATACTGGTCTACTGCCACACCGATGTTCCAGTCTACGGGAGAGAAGGTGCCGCTCTTCACGGAATTGACAACACTGGTGTGGAAATTAAAGCCCTGGACATAACCGTCTCCTCCGAGGACCGAACTGTCTCCGAAGGGGATGGCGCTGGTAAACATCTGCATGATGATCAGGATCAGCATCATGATCCCGGCAGTGAGAACATATACATAATTCTCCTGCAGCCAGCCGGAAATGCCCTGGATCGGACGAGCCTGTACCCGGATCCGGATCGCATCCTTCTTAGCAAGCAGGATCAGGATCAGAAGAACGCCGATGCTGATGAGAAGTCCGCAGATGAAAACTGTGGGATGATAGTTCAGTTCCACGGTGCTGATGCCGGTTCCGACCGGGATCAGCATGGTGCTCTCAAAAAATCTGACGGGTTCGGCGGACGATCCGTTGACCAGGATGGACCAGTTGGAATCCGGTTTGTAGGGCACCATCAGATATCCGCTTTCTTCCGCCTCAAACTGATAGGTAACAGAAGACTCGGAATTGATCTGGCATGCGGCAACCGGAAGCTGGTTACAGATCTGATCAAAGGCGTTCCGGTCAAATGCGGCATATTCCATTTCATAGGAATCCGGAATGGTTTCCTTGCTGTAGATCGTATTCATGAAGAAAATGCTGCTGTCGGCTTTTGTTTCGCCATAATGACGGACACTGAAAAGAGAGCCGTACAGGTCGCCGGACTCATTCGGCCGGAAGATATAGAGATAATCCAGTTTCCTGGGATCCTCGACACCGTCCGGGGAATATACGGGAGTATATCCGGTTTCAAAGGCACCGTCCACCGGGATAAATGCCCGGTCGATGCCCAGCGCATCGTAGGTCAGCCGGTTGAGTGAGGTGAAGGGGAAGGTATCCGAATAGGTCCACTCCTTCACAATCGAAGGCATATATACGCCGTTGGCGCAGTATTTATTCTGATATACAACAATGTCTCCCAGTTCGGTCATTTTCTCCAGCGTGGAATCCACATTTTTCTCATCCTTCTTTGCGAGGATGACATTATAACCGGTAAAAATGTTGGCTACCGGGTTGGAGGAGTTGGTTTCCGGATCATAGATCAGGATACGGGCCGTGGGGATTGCCTTATGAACCACACGGCTGGTTTCGTAGAACTGGCTTTCATCGGTGGTTTCATAGAGCTTGGCCTTGATACCCACATTTTTCATACCGTCCACATAGGAGATACACATTTCCGCGATCAGCACAACCGGAAGAATGAGGAACAGGAGTCGTTTCGTCATACTGTTGTTCCGATAGAGCATGAGGGCAATGAAATAGATGGACAGGAATTCGATCGCCAGGATCATGGGGGTTGCCGAGTCATAACCGTCGCAGAACTTCGGAGTGATCGCGATCAGAACCCCGATCAGGGTAAAGCCGGCCAGCAGCTGCCATACCGGCGTATGTTCCAGATTCATCAGCTCTTCATAGGCCATGGAAAGCAGCTGGATCACAAAGAGGAATCCGAAGACGCAGATGTTCTCTTTGGAATAGAAGAGTCCGTTGAACAGATGATTCGGTGTAACCAGGAAGAGACCGAGGGTCAGTACGATCAGGATAAGGGACTGGCCGATCTTTCTCCGGAGGGAAATGTTCGGATTTCCGATATAGAGTACAAACAGAAATACAGCCAGGATACCGCAGAAAATGTCGATACCGTAGCCGAAGTAGCTTGTAACGGACGGGGATGCCTTCGGAAGAAGAGCTTTAAACACATCCAGGAAGGTGGTGGTCACACCGCCGTAGGGGAATTTCCGGGTGATCTCATTCCGGAAGAAATCACTGCCCAGGCAGTTGAATACGATCAGCGCCCCGGCTCCGATGCTGAGAAGATCAGCAATAAGTTTCAGGAACAGATTCCGGACCGCATGGTGCAGGTCGGAATGATCAAATGCGGCACAGTAGATCAGTGAGAAAATGAAAATGATCAGTGCCATGTAGAAGCTGCAGAAGATGGTTGCAGTCATCAGTGCGGCATAGAGCTTCCATTTTCCGTCTTCCAGAAGATTATCCAGTGCCATCAGAAGCAGCGGGAATAAGGCAATGGCCGAAAGATGGCTTACATCCATTCCCTGTCCCAGCATAAATGCGGAAAGCGCGAAGGCTACGGAGAAGCCGAGGATGGGAAGATTGAGATTCTGAAGGAACTGTCCGACGGCTGATTTCGGTTCCTCCGAACCACCGAGGACGAAGTCCTTCTGGGATTCCTTTCCGGTTTTCTCCAGACGTTTTTCCTTACGGAGAGCTTTTCTACGGGCAATCTCAGCAATTGCTCCGGAACGGGATTCTTCCATGGAGAGACGGCGTTTCTCCAGACGTTTCTTCCGGCTGGTCAGGAAGATGGAGAAGAAGAGTCCTGCAAGACCGATCTTTAATGCGTAAAGCAGATTGATCACGGCAAGGATGGCCGTTCTCGGGAAAATGAGAATGATCAGATTCAGCGGGTCCGAAAGATAGTAGGTGAATACGGTCGTGAAGTCGTTTCCGGCACCGGTGGTCATGCTGTAAACAAGACCCTTTCCTTCGTGAACCCGGTCATATAATTCGTAATAATAAGTCAGGTGGTCCGACATTCCGCCGGAGGTCATCACATCCTTATTTCCAAAGGGCGCGAAGGATCCGGCCAGCATTCCGATCAGTACCGCAAGAAAGGGAATCGTGAAGGCAAGGATCCGGAGCGTCCGGATGTATTTTTTATTTGAATCGTTGATATCGGGTGTTATGGGTTTGTTGCTCTGTTTGGCCATGATGTTCCTCCAAATCGGCTTTCGTTCTGACAAAATTACAAATTATTATATCATATTTATATGTGTGTTACCACTTTTTCGTGCCATGTGTAGGTTCTTTTCTTTCCGTGAAGAGTGTGTTATAATCTAATGGATTGGGTTTGGATAAGCCCGTGGGAACGGAGGAAACCGGACGGATGAAGGATAAAAAAGAAAAATCCGTAAAGAAAAGATCGCGGACTGCAGCAGGGATCCTTGCCATTCTGGCAGGCTCTGTCGGTGCGCATAAATTCTATCTGGGAGAGTGGAAGAAGGGAGTTGCGTATCTTCTCTTTTTCTGGTCGGGTGTACCCCTGCTTCTTGGAATTGTGGAAGGTGCAGGACTGCTCGGAAGCGATGCGGCAGATAGTTGATACAGACGGAAACGGATCGAAAAGGAGGATTGGCATGGAGGACGAAAAGAAAGCCACACTTACAATACAGGATGAAAAAGGAATCGGTTTTATCCGGATCGCGGATGATGTTGTATCCAACATCGCAGGTCTTGCGGTAACGGAGGTTGAGGGGGTTTCCAGACTCAGCGGAAATGTACCCAACGAGCTGGTTGCAAAGCTGGGAAAGAAGAACCTGTCCAAGGGGATCCGTGTAACCTATGCGGACCGGACATTTACCGTGGATGTATCCTGTATCGTGAAATTCGGTTTCAATATCGTGGAAGTATCGAAGGCAATTCAGGAAAAGGTCCGGCAGGCACTTCTTACCATGACCGGGCTTGAGGTTGCAAAGGTAAATGTAAAGATATCCGGAATTGATTTTTCCGAGAAATAATGGAGACCAGTTATGACAAGAAGTGAGGCAAGAGACAGTATATTCCGTATCGTTTTCCGGGAGGCGTTTTTCCCGCCGGAGGGTATGGCAGAGCAGACAGAAGAGTATCTTTCCATGCTGGAGGAAGAGCCTGCGGTTTTTCTTCCGGAAATGAAGCAGGGCGTTGAGGAAAAGGATCTTGTTTATATCCGTGAAAAGGTGGATAAGATCCTGCTCCATACAAAGGAACTGGATGCCATGCTGGAGAAGGCAAGTCTGGACTGGAAACTGAACCGGGTCGGAAAAACGGAACTGGCCATTCTCCGGGTAGCTGCCTATGAGATTCGTTTTGATGATGATATCCCGGGAAAGGTAGCGATCAATGAAGCACTGGAGCTGGCAAAGAAGTACTGCGATGAAAAAGCGGTACCCTTTATCAACGGTGTGCTGAACAGTTTGCTGGAGGAAGCATGAAGATATATACCGTCGGACAGGTCAGTCATTATCTTTTAAATCTGGTGGACAATGATTATCTGTTGCAACGTATCTGTATCAAAGGGGAAATCTCTAATTGTAAATATCACAGCATGGGGCATATCTACTTCTCCCTGAAGGATGAGAACAGTTCCATGTCTTGTGTCATGTTTAAAGGAAGCCGGCCGACGGGACTTGATTTTAAGCTGGAGGACGGTCAGGCGGTGGTGATCGAAGGCGCCGTCAAGATCTATGAAAAGGAATCAAAGGTAAACCTCTATGCCCGTAAGATCCGCAGGGATCAGGACGGGGAAGGGAAGCTTCATGTGCTGTATGAACAGCTGAAGCAGAAGTTGTTTGATGAGGGACTGTTTGATTTTGAAAAGAAAAAACCGATCCCCGCATTTCCGAAGAAGGTCGGGATCGTAACCGCCTCCACAGGTGCGGCCATTCAGGATATCTGCAATGTTGCCCACAGGAGAAATCCTTTTGTGGAACTGATCCTTTATCCTGCAAAGGTGCAGGGAGAAGGGGCTGCGGCTACGATCGCCGCCGGGATCCGGAAACTGGATTCCATGGGGCTGGACACGATCATAGTAGGACGTGGCGGTGGTTCCATAGAGGATCTTTGGGCATTCAATGAGGAAATCGTGGCGAGAGCCATATTTGAAGCAAAAACGCCCGTTATTTCGGGGACGGGACATGAAACGGACAATACCATAGCGGATTATGTGGCGGATCTTCGGGCGCCGACCCCGTCTGCGGCTGCAGAGCTTGCCATCCCGGATATCATGGTGTCCTTCCGGAAGATGAAGGACATGGAACGGACGCTCCGGAGCCAGATGGAAAACCGGATCCGTGTACTGAAGATGAAAACGGAAAGCTACCGTGCGTGGCTCGAAAAAAGAGGACCGGAGGCAAAACTCCGGAACCAGCAGATGCAGCTGGCCCATCTGTCGGATCGTCTGGAGCAGGGCATCCGTCTTAAGCTGGAAAGGTCCAGACAGAAGCTGGAAATGCTTTCCGGACGGATGAAGGGACTTTCGCCCACGGCCAGACTGACCGGAGGATTCGGGTATATAACAAAAGGAGATCAGGCAGTTCGTTCGGCCGCTGATCTTAAACCGGGAGACCGGTTCACGGTGATCCTGCATGACGGCAGGATTTCGGCAAATGTTGAGGCTGCAACGCAGGAGGAGACGAATGTCTGATAAAAAAGAAACAAAACAGAAGGAAGAAAAGGAGCTTTCCATCGAGGAGGCTTTTGCAAGACTGGAAGAGATCATAAAAAAACTGGATGACACGGGAACGGGATTACAGGAAGCCATGTCCCTTTATGCGGAAGGTGTCAAACTTCTGGAGGTATGCCAGAAGACACTGGGCGGCGTGGAACAGCAGCTGAAGATCCTTTCACCGGAGGAATAAAAATGCCTGAGATGGAGAGAAAAAAAGAGATAGAAGAAGCATTGCTCCGTTACCTTCCCGGACAGGAGGAGGCGGGACTGGCAGGACCGGTTCAGGAGGCAATGCAATATGCGCTGATGGCGGGAGGAAAACGGATCCGGCCTCAGCTTCTGATGCTTACATTTGAGGCGTTTTCCGAACGGGCGGGAGAGACGCCGGACCGGGAAATCCCTTTGATCTTTGCTTCCGCACTGGAGATGATCCATACCTATTCACTGATCCATGATGATCTGCCGGCAATGGATGATGACAGCTTAAGACGCGGACGTCCTACGGTTCATGTGGCATTCGGTGAGGATATTGCCATTCTGGCAGGTGACGGACTTCTTAATATGGCATATGAAGTGGCATGCGGGGCCTTTGACCTTGCACCGGGCAGTATAAGAGTGGAGAAGGCCATGCGGATCCTTGCAAGAAAACCCGGACTTTTCGGTATGCTGGGCGGTCAGACTGCGGATGTGACACTTGCCGGAAAGAAGATCGACGACAAGGAACTGGACTACATTTACGAAAACAAAACAGCAGCGCTTCTGGAATGTGCCATGCAGATCGGAGCGGTACTGGGCGGTGCGTCCGACCGGGAGATTGAAGAGATCGGAAGAGCGGCAAGCGATGCCGGCTTTGCATTCCAGGTACAGGACGATATTCTGGATATGACCGGTGATGCCGAACAGCTCGGAAAAGAGGTCGGACAGGATGAAAGAAATGAGAAGATCACATATGTAGTATTGCACGGAATGGAGGCGGCGGAGCAGTATGTCCGGGAAAAGACGGAAAGCGCCGTAGAGATCATTTCGGAGCTTCTCGGAACAAATGCGGCTGCGGAGGAGTTAAAGAGCCTTTTACGCCAGCTGGTCGGAAGAAAGAACTGAGCCGGCCGGAAGCGGACGATTAATTCCGGCATCCCGATATTAAAGAGAGGACACAGAAGGAAGAACCTGTCTTCTGTGTGTTGCGGACTAAACTATGAAACTGCTTGATCAGATTGAAAAAGAGAATGATATAAAGAAAATAGTACCCGCGGATTACCCGAAGCTCGCTCATGAGATTCGGGGATTTTTGCTGGAAAAAATAAGCCAGACCGGAGGACATGTTGCTTCAAATCTGGGCGTGGTTGAGCTTACCATGGCGCTTCATTTATGTATGGATCTTCCGGAGGATAAGATCGTTTTTGATGTGGGACATCAAAGCTATACCCATAAGATCCTTACCGGCCGGAAGGCGGGCTTTGATACGCTCCGGCAGCTGGATGGAATGAGCGGCTTCCCGAAGGGAACGGAAAGCGACTGCGATGCATTTGACACCGGTCACAGTTCCACATCCATTTCCGCAGCACTGGGGATCGTTATGGCTGCAAAGGTCAGACAGAAGGAGGATCCGGAATACAGGATCCCGCGTGTTGCCGCAGTGATCGGAGACGGCTCCATGACCGGCGGAATGGCATATGAAGCGCTGGATGCGGTATCCCAGCTGAAGGCTCCCGTGGTGATCATTCTGAATGATAATGAGATGTCCATCAGCAAAAATGTCGGTGGTTTCTCCAAGGCCATGAACCGGCTCAGGGCAGGAAAGTCCTACAATGAACTGAAAAATGATGTGGAAAGCGCGCTGATGACGATCCCCAGCGTGGGACCGAAAATGGCGAAAAGCATTAAGAAATCCAAGGCGTCCATCCGTAACCTTCTGGTACCGGGTATGTTCTTTGAGGAAATGGGACTTACCTATATCGGACCGGTGGACGGACATAATGTTCAGGAAATGGCGGAAACCTTTGAACGGGCATTCCGTTTGAATAAACCCATTATCGTACATGTTAAGACGGTTAAAGGAAAGGGATACCTGCCGGCCGAGCGGCATGCGGAACGGTTCCACGGCATCGGGCCCTTTGATAGTACAACAGGTGAACAGACAGAGGCCAGATATAAGACCTTTACGGATGTATTTGCAAAGACGCTTCTCAAGATGGGAGAAGAGTATCCGAATCTGGTTGCCATCTCGGCGGCCATGGTGAAGGGAACCGGAATAAAAGCATTTCAGAGGGCTTATCCGGAACGCTGCTTCGATGTGGGAATTGCCGAACAGCATGCGGTTACATTTGCAGCGGGAATGGCAAAGCAGGGGATCATCCCCGTGGTGGCCATTTATTCATCCTTCCTTCAGAGGGCCTATGACCAGATCCTGCATGATGTCTGTCTGCAGAAGCTGCATGTGATCTTTGCCATCGACCGGTCCGGTCTGGTGGGCGGAGACGGTGAGACGCATCAGGGGATTTATGACACGGCATATCTGGATGAGATGCCGGGACTTACGGTGCTTTCCCCGAGAAACGGCGTTGAGCTTGCGGCCATGCTGGAATTTGCGGTTCAGGCGGAAGGACCGGTTGCCATCAAGTATCCGAAGGGAAGCTCCCTGGATTCACCAGGAAAGACCGTTTCCGCGCCGGAGTACGGGAAGTCGGAGTAT